>NZ_CP116413.1:1595000-1825000 GCF_030064675.1 Crossiella sp. CA-258035 | reverse complement strand
CCGAGCGCGCGGTGGCTGAAGCCGGGGGCGTTCACCTTGACCACGGACAGCCTGAGCTGGCCGATCTCCGGCAGCGCCTCGATCGACTTGTCCAGCCGGACCGCCTGCACCCGCTCCACCTCGGCGTCCGGTTCGGCTTCGTAGACCTCGATGCCGCCGGCGAGCGCGGGGCGTGCGCCGAGGGTGGTGGCGGTGTCCCAGGCGGCCACGTCCAGCACGGCCAGCCGTTCGGCGACCGGGCCGGGCAGGTTCAGCTCGGCGTTGCGGCGCAGCAGCTCCCTGGAGGTGGCGTCGGGTTCGACCGCGACCACCGCGCCGGAGGTGCCCAGCCTGCTGAGCACCCGGATCGAGTGGTAGCCGACGTAGGCGCCGACGTCGACGAACACCCCGTCGGGCTCCAACAGCGAGTCGATCAGGGCGCACACCTCGGGCTGCCACACCCCGTTGCTGGACAGCAGCGGCAGCATCAGCGCGTCCTCGCTGGGCAGGCGCATCAGGCCGGCTTCGGTGAGCACCACCGAGGCCGGTGGCGCGTCCGCGGGCTCGACCGTGGTGCGCTGGTGTTCTCGCAGCACCACCCGGCGCAGCGAGTCAGCGTTGCGCCTGGCCTCCTCCGCGGCGCGGATGCCGGCACCCAGCCTGCTGTCGCGTTCGCGCAGCGAGGAGGCCATCCGGGACTCGAGGTCGTCGATGCGGTCCAGGGTCCGGTCCAGCGCGATGGTCAGCCGGTCGATCCGGTCGGCCAGCTCGGCGACCTGTTTGTCCCTGGTGCCGGACTGGCTGGTCACCGCCTCTTCGATGGCGCGCATCCGGCGACCGTGCGCGGCCAGGTCGGCGCGGGCCCTGACCACGCCGTCGTCCACGCCGACCAGCTGGTCGTCCAGCTGGGCCTGCCGGTCGGTGAGCTCGGCGACCTCGGCGGCCAGGTCGTGCCCGCCGACGTCGCCGGACTCGATCTCGTGCTGGCGGCGGGCCAGCTCGCTGGCGGTGCGCTCCACGCCGTCGACCACCGCGCTGAGCACCTCGCGCAGGTGGTTGTCGTAGTGGCTGAGCACCCGCAGCACGGCCTTGCGCAGCTGCGGGGCCATCGGCATCCGGCTCTCCACACCGGGATCGGCGCGGCGCAGCAGCGCGTGCTTGGCGGACTGGAGCGGGCGCAGCGGGTCCTCGCCGTGGCCGTGCCTGGCCGCGGCGCGGCGGGTGCGCCAGGCGCGGAAAGCCTGTTCGACGCGTTCCCTAATCTGCTCGCCGGCGACCGCGACGCCCCTGGTGCGCAGCAGGTACTCGCGGCTGGCCGCGCCGAGTTTGCCCGCGGTCTCCGGGTTGTCCGCGATCGCGCGCAGCAGCCGGACCGCGGCCTGGGCGTCGGGTTCGCGGCCGCCGGGGTGGCAGGGCACCAGCATGGCGGCGTCGGAACCGAGCAGCTCGGCGATGGCGCCCTGTTCGGTGGCCAGCACGGGCAGGCCCCTGGTGGCGGCGGAGGCCAGCACCAGCGCGGTGCGGTCGCCGGGCACGCCCTCGGCGCGGTGCAGCGAGACCACGCAGTCGGCGGCGTCCAGCAGCGCGTCGCCCCTGGTCTCCTCGACCAGGATGATCCGGGGGTCGGACGCGGTGGCCAGGCGGAGCCGCTCGGCCGCTTCCGGGTGCTGCTGCGCGCCGTTGACCAGCAGCAACAGGTGCACGTCGTGCCGGTCGGGGAAGGCGGCGAGGAAGGCGGCGACCAGGCCGAGCGCGTTGCCCTGGCGTTCGGCGGAGTGGTCGACGGTGGCGGCGAAGACCACGCCGTCGGCCAGGCCGAGCCGGTCGCGGGCGGCGCCGCGGGTCTCGGCGTCCACCGCGCCGCGGTCCACCACCGGTAGCGGCACCGTGCGCACCGGCGGCCAGCCGGTGCGCTGCAGGGCGTTGCGGCTGGTGTCGGAGGCGACCCAGAGCTCACTGGCCGGTCCTGGCCGGGCGCCGGGCTCGGGCAGCACGCTGATCACGTACCGGTCCGCGGGCGGGCTGGGCGCGCCGGCGCAGCGCAGCACCACCGGGTAGCTGGGTTCGTCGGCCGAGGGCAGGCCGGAGGCGCGCACCGCGGCGCGCAGCAGCTCGGCCTCCGGTCCGGAACCGACCACGCTGACGCCGAGCTGGTCGATCAGGATCGGGCCGCGGCCGGCGTCCGCGCGGGGCACCGCGCCGGGGTGCAGGCGGCCGGTGGCGACCCCGGTGCCCGCACACCACTCGCGGAAGGCGGCGGCGTCGTTGTCGAAGGGGTCCGGATAGCGCTCCTGGAGGGCGGTGTCCTCCCGCCACAGGGCCGCTGCCCAGCGGGAACCGCCCGCGGCGGCCTGGATCGGATCGCCCGGCGCGCAGGCCCAGCGGAGGAACTCCGCGGCGGTGACGCCGAAGGCCGGTGGCGGTGGCACGTCGAGGTTCTGCGCGGCCTGCCACTCGCGGCGCAGCTCGGCGGGCAGCGGGATGCCGTCGGCGACCGCGCCGAAGCGGTAGGCCGCCGGGTGCGCGGTGTGTCCGGCCCGGACCAGGTCGTTGCGGTAGCCGGCGCACAGTTCGGCCAGCGGCGGGTGCTCGGAGAGCAGCACCCTCGGCCGGTCGGCGAGCTCGGCGGAGAGCAGCCACGGCCGCTGCGGGTCGAAGCCGGCGAAGTGCACGGTGCGCAGCGGGGTCTGGTCGACCAGCAGGGTGCCTGCCTCGTCCCTGCGGACCGCGCGCTGGGCGGCGTTCCAGGCGGAGACGCCGATGCCGGGGTCGCGCAGCACCTGGTGGTCGACCAGCGCGGGCGCGCCGTCGAGGAAGGCGCCTGCCGCGCTCGGGGCTTGGTGCACCTGGTCGGCCCAGGTGGCCAGGAACTCCTCCGCGCCGGGGGTGACCGCGAGGAAGCCGGGGTCGAAGGTGCCGGCGGCGAGCAGTTCCTCCGGGGCCGGGCGGCGGCCGTCGCGGGGCAGCGGGCGCAGCACCCTGGGCACCAGCACCACCGGGACCCGGGCGGCGGCGGCGAGGACCTGTTCGGCGACCGAGTCCAGCACCACCACGCTGGGGTCCAGGTAGAGCACCGGGCCGCCCTCGGCGAGCAGGTGCGCGAGCAGCCGGGGTTGCAGCACCGCGCACAGCTCGCGGGCGGTGCAGGCGGTGGCCAGGCGGTGCAGCTCCTCGGTGGCCACGCCGATGTCGGCCGGGGTCAGCACACCCGGTCCGGCGGCGTCCGGGTCGGCGTCCACGACCAGTGCGATGAACTGGCCGTCCCGGTGGTGGCCGAGGAAGGAGGTGGTGAGCACGCGGACCGCGGGCAGCTGGGCCCTGGTGGCCACCGTGCAGGCGCGCAGCACGACCGGCGGCGCGGCCTCCGGTGCGGGCGTGCCCGCTGGTTGCGGCGGGTCGGGCAGCTCGACACGCGGCACGGCCAACGGCTGGGCGGTGACGAAGGTTTCGGTCACATCGGCCAACCTAGCCGCCGCCGGGTCGTTCCCCGAGTCCGCGACAGCGTCCTGTTGATCACTCAACGGGCGGCCCCAAGATCGTTGACGGCGAGCCCCGGTAACAGCAGCGGAGCCCTGCGGACCGGGTTGACCTGCTCGAAAGCGGCGGCGATGGCGAGCACCCTGGCGTCCTGCCAGCGGCCTGCGAAGATCGACAGACCGATGGGGAGGGGTCCGGCGAATCCTGCCGGAACTGACACGTTCGGGTAACCCGCGACCGCGGCCGGGGTGGCCGAGCTGAGCCGGTAGTCATCGCCCGCCGGGTAGTCGGTGCGCCAGGCCGGCGCGTTGCTGGGCGCGATGATGGCGTCGAGTTGTTGCGCGGCAAGGGTTTGGTCGATGGCTTCGCGGGCCAGCGCGGTGATCCGGGCGCGCCGGTCCCGGTAGCCGGGGTCGGCGCGGGGTGGTGCGGCCAGGGCCTGCTCGAAGAGCTCCTGGCCGAAGTGGGTCAGCTCGACCGGGTCCGCCCGGTTCAGTTCGACCAGGTGGGCCAGGGTGCGCGGGCCGCCGGGGAAGGGCGGGTGCGCGGCCAGGTAGCGGTCCAGCTCGTGCCGGAACTCGGTGAGCAGGCAGGGGAACTCGCCGTCGCCGATCTCGCGCTGGTGCGGCAGGTCTACCTCGACCACGGTGGCCCCGGCCGTGCGCAGCGCCTCGACGGCCTGGGTGATGACCTGGTCGGTGGCCTGGTCCACTCCGGCCAAGCGCCACAGGCCGAGCCGGCGGTTCGCCAGGGTGACCGGCTCGTCGGTGTGCGGCGGGATGTGGTGGGTGGCGGGGTCGGCGGGGTCTTGTCCGCGCAGCACGGCGAGGGTGAGGGCGGCGTCGACCACGTGCCGGGCCAGTGGTCCGGCGGTGTCCTGCTCGGCCGAGATCGGGATCACGCCGGTGCGGCTGACCAGGCCGAGGGTGGGCTTGAGGCCGACCACGCCGGTGGCCCCGGCCGGGCAGACGATCGAGCCGTCGGTCTCAGTTCCGATGGCGACCTGGGCCAGTGCGGCGGCCACCGCGGCGGCCGAGCCGGAGGAGGAGCCTGCCGGGTTGTGGTCCAGGACGTGCGGGTTCGCGGTCTGGCCGCCGAGGGCGGACCAGCCGGAGGTGGAGGCGGTGGAACGGAAGTTGGCCCACTCGGAGAGGTTGGCCTTGCCCAGCACGACCGCGCCCGCGGCCTTGAGCTTGCGGACCAGGAACGCGTCGGCTGGCTGGTGGGTGCGCAGCGCCCGGGAGCCCGCGGTGGTGACGCCCGCGCCGATGTTGTCCTTGAGCAGCACCGGGATGCCGTCCAGCGGGCCCAGCGGGTCACCGGTTTTGTGACGTTCGTCGCTGGCCCTGGCCGCGGTGAGGGCGGCCGGGTCGGTGCGCAGGATGGCGCGCAATTGTGGGTCCAGCGCCTGGATGCGGTGCAGGTAGGCGGTGGTCAGCTCGGTCGGGGTGAACTCGCCGGTGGCCATCCTGGCCTGGAGCCGGGGGATGGTGGCCGCGTCCAGCTCACCCGCGAGGGTGGTGACCATCCGGAGGCGGCGCATGCTCCCACCTCATCCTCCGGATGGCCCAGCGGTCAAGGGTTTCAGAGCATTGGCAAGTATGTGCGCAGCTCGTAGGGGGTGACCTGGCGGCGGTAGGCGTCCCATTCCGCGCGCTTGTTGCGCAGGAAGTAGTCGAAGACGCCCTCGCCCAGGGTCTCGGCGAGCA
This sequence comes from Crossiella sp. CA-258035, assembly GCF_030064675.1. Classification (GTDB taxonomy): domain Bacteria; phylum Actinomycetota; class Actinomycetes; order Mycobacteriales; family Pseudonocardiaceae; genus Crossiella. The sequence continues at coordinate 1,819,835 of NZ_CP116413.1, read as the reverse complement.
GTTCGGAGTTCTCCATCGCGGTCAGCGCCTCGGTGAGGTTCTGCGGCAGGCTGTCGTAGCCCGCGGCGCGGCGCTCGGACTCGGTGAGCGACCACACGTCGTCCTCGGTGGGCGGCGGCAGCTCGTAGCCCTCGCGGACGCCCTTGAGCCCGGCGGCCAGCACCACGGCGTAGGCCAGGTACGGGTTGCAGGCGGAGTCGATGCTGCGGATCTCCACCCGGCGCGAGCTGGCCTTGCCAGGGGAGTACATCGGCACCCGGACCAGGGCGGAGCGGTTGGCGTGGCCCCAGCAGACCGCGGTCGGGGCCTCGCCGCCGACGATGAGCCGCTTGTAGGAGTTGACCCACTGGTTGGTGACCGCGCTGATCTCCCTGGCGTGCTTGAGCAGTCCGGCCACGAAGGCCTTGCCGGTGCCGGAGAGCTCGTAGGGGTCCTCGCTGTCGTAGAAGGCGTTGCGGTCGCCCTCGAACAGGCTGACGTGGGTGTGCATGCCGGAGCCGGGCTGGTCGGAGAAGGGCTTGGGCATGAAGGAGGCGCGCACGCCGTCCTTGATCGCGACCTCCTTGACCACGTACCGGAAGGTCATCACGTTGTCGGCCATGGTGAGCGCGTCGGCGTAGCGCAGGTCGATCTCCTGCTGGCCGGGTGCGCCCTCGTGGTGGCTGAACTCCACCGAGATGCCCATCGCCTCCAGCGCCTCGATGGCGTGGCGGCGGAAGTGCGGGGCGGTGTCGTGGCTGGCCTGGTCGAAGTAGCCGCCGTTGTCCGCGGGCTCGGGTTCGGTGCCGTCGTTGGTGAGGCTGCGCAGCAGGAAGAACTCGATCTCCGGGTGCACGTAGCAGGTGAACCCGGCCTCGCTGGCCTTGGACAGGGTGCGGCGCAGCACGTGCCGGGGGTCGGACCAGCAGGGTGAGCCGTCCGGCATGGTGATGTCGCAGAACATGCGCGCGGAGTACAGCTGGCCGTCGGCGGTCTCCCAGGGCAGGACCTGGAAGGTGGCCGGGTCGGGCTTGGCGACCATGTCGGACTCGTAGATCCGGGCGAAGCCCTCGATCGCGGACCCGTCGAAGCCGATGCCCTCGGCGAAGGCGCCCTCCAACTCGGCCGGGGCGACGGCTACCGACTTGAGGAAGCCGAGCACGTCGGTGAACCACAGCCGGACGAACCGGATGTCGCGTTCCTCCAGCGTGCGCAGCACGAATTCCTGCTGGCGATCCATGGGCACAACCCTAAATGCTCGATCAGCCGGAACAGCGGGGGCTGTCCGGGAGTGGTGTGGTGTCGAGGAGGTAGCGGGTGACCGGCTCGTCCACGCACTTGTTGCCGCGCAGCAGGAAGGCGCCGTGCTGGGTGGCCTCCACGGTGACCAGCTGGGCGTTGAGCGCCTTGGCCAGGTCCACGCCCGCCTGGTGCGGGGTGGCCGGGTCGCCGGTGGTGGAGACGACCACGGTGCGCGGCAGGCCGTCCGCCTTGGGCTGGTGCGGCTTGCTGGTGGGCGGCACCGCCCAGTGCGCGCACACGTCCAGCGCGGGCACCGGCGGGTCCCGGTCGGGGCGGCCGCCGCGCAGCTCGCGGAGCCGGTCGGCGATCCTGCGGGTGTTCGCCTCGACCTGGGCGCGGTCGGTGACCGGCGGGATGTCCACGCAGTTCACCGCGGTCAGCAGGTCGGTGTCGGCGCCGTAGCTGCCGTCCTCGGCGCGGCCCAGGTAGGCGTCGGCGAAGGCCAGCAGCAGCTCGCCCTGGCCGGCTTGCAGGGCGAGCAGGCCCAGGTTGAGCGTGGGCCACTGCTCCTGGCTGTAGAGCGCGGCGGTGAGCGCGACGCTGACATCGCTGGCCGAGAGCTTGCGGTCGCCGACCTTGAGCGGGTTCTTGCCCAGCGGCTCGGTGAGCGCGTCCAGCTTGTCCTCGGCCTGCTCGGCCTTGCGGCCCAGCGCGCAGGTGGCCTGCTTGGCGCAGTCCTTGGCGAAGGCGTCGAAGGCCTTGGCGAAGCCCTCCTCCTGGGCGAGCTGGGCGGCGGCCACGTCCTGGTTGGGGTCGACCGCGCCGTCCAGGACCATGGCGCGGACCTTGTCCGGGTGGTTCTCCGCGTAGGCGGTGCCGATCCGGCTGCCGTAGGAGTAGCCGACGTAATTGAGCTTGGCGTCACCGAGGGCGGCGCGCAGCAGGTCCAGGTCCTTGGCCACCTCGCGGGTGCCGAGCACGGCGAGCACGTCCTTGCCGGTGCGTTCGGCGCACTTGTCCGCGACCAGCTTGGCCTCGGCCTCGGTCTTCGCGACCGCGTCGGGGGCCTTGGGGTCGATGTGGACCAGGCGCTGGGCGTCGCGTTCGGCCGGGTCCAGGCAGCGGACCCTGGGTTCGGAGGCGCCGACCCCGCGCGGGTCGAAGCCGACCAGGTCGAAGCGTTTGCGCAGCTCGGCGGCCTTGGGGCCCTCGGTGGCCACGTGGCTCATGCCGGACTGGCCGGGCCCGCCGGGGTTGAACACCAGCGAGCCGATCCGGTTGGCCTGCTCGGTGGCGGCGAGCCGGAGCACGCCGAGGGTGATGGTCCTCTCCCCCGGTTTGGCGTGGTCCAGCGGCACGGTGAGCTTGGCGCACTCCAGGCCCTGCGCGCCGAACTGCTCCTTCTGCGCCGGGCTGGCGGCCATCGGCGGGCAGGGGCCCCAGCTGAGTTTCTGCGCGTACAGCCGTTCCAGCGCCGGGTCTGGTTTCGCCTGCTCGGGAGCGCTCGGCGTGCAGGCGGCCAGCAGCAGCGCCGCGGCGGACAGGCCGACGGCCTTGATCGGGATCACCTGGCCACTCTGCCCGGCGCGCGCGGGACTCGCAGAGCGGGACACGCCGGGTTCAGCCGGTGCAACGGGTGCCGGGGGCCGGTGGGGCGCCGTCGACGAGGTAGCGGGTGCCCGCGGTGTCCACGCAGGCGTTGCCCTGGGCGAAGACCGTGTGCTGGGTGCCCTCGAAGGTGAGCAGCTCCGCGCCGAGCGCCTGGGCCAGCTCGACCCCGGCCTGGTACGGCGTGGCCGGGTCGCCGGTGGTGGAGACGACCAGCACCTTGGGCAGGCCGTCCACCTTGGGCAGGTGCGGCTGGCTGGTCACCGGGACCGGCCAGAACGCGCAGGCGTCGCGGGCCGGGCTGGGCGGGTTGCCGTCGTCCAGGAAGGGGGCGGCGGCGCGGTAGCGGCGGTCCAGCTCGCGGCGCTGGTCCGGGTCGGTGGTGCGCGGGTCGTCCACGCAGCGGATCGCGGTGAAGACGTCGTTGAGGTTGCTGTACTTGCCGTCCTGGCCGCGGCCGTAGTAGGCGTCGGCCAGCCGCAGCAGGGTCTCGCCCCTGCCCTGCTTGAGCTCGGTGAGGCCGGTGCGCAGCGGTTCCCACAGCTGTTCGCTGTAGAGCGCCTGGATCACCGCGGTGGTCGCGTCGGAGTAGGACAGCTTCCGGCCGCCGCGCACCTCGACCGGGGCGCTGAGCAGGGGTTTCATCAGCGCGCGGAAGGCGGGCACAGCGCCTTCGGCGGTCTGGCCGAGCGCGCAGGAGGACAGCCGGGCGCAGGAGGCGGCGAAGGTGTCGAAGGCCTTCTGGAAGCCGGCGCCCTGGGCCACCAGCTCGGCGGCCGGGTCCTGGTCCGGGTCGAGCGCGCCGTCCAGGATCATCGCGCGCACGTTGCCGGGGAAGGCCTCGGCGTAGGCGGTGCCGATCCGGGTGCCGTAGGAGTAGCCGAGGTAGCTGAGCTTGGGCTCGCCGAGGGCGGAGCGCAGCACGTCCATGTCCTTGGCCACGTCCCTGGTGCCGACGGTGGCCAGCAGGTCGTCCCCGGCCCGCTGCGAGCACCGGGCAGCCAGCTCCTTCTCCTCGGCCTCGGTCTGCGCGATGCCCGCGGCCGAGGTGTCCTGGTCGGAGTCCAGGCGTTCGGCGTCGCGTTCGGCGTCGGTGCGGCAGCGCACCTGGGGCTCGCTGGCGCCGACCCCGCGCGGGTCGAAGCCGACCAGGTCGAACCGGCGGGTGAGCTCCAGCCGCTGGCCGGGGGTGGCGGTGCCGAGGGTGGCCGCGGCGCTCATGCCGGAGCCGCCGGGGCCACCTGGGTTGATCACGAGCGCGCCGATCCGCTGGGCCGGTTCGGTGGCCTGGCGGCGGAGCAGGCCGAGGGTGATGGTGCGGCCCTCGGGTTTGGCGTAGTCCAGCGGGACGGTGAGCCGGGCGCACTGGGCGTCCCTGCGCAGGAAGGCCAGCGCCTGGTCCTCGGCGCGGACGTAGCTCTCGCAGCGGCCCCAGCCCAGGCGCTGGCCGTAGAAGTTCTCCAGACCTGGCGGGACCGCGCCTGCTGGTCCACGCTGCTCCACCTGGACGGGTTCGGCTGGGCCACCCGCCACCGGATTGACGCAGGCCGCGGTGAGCAGCAGCACGGCGAGGGCGGGTGTCAGGCGGCGGTCCACCTGTTCGATACTGCCAGGCGAAAACTTCCTAGGTGCGGTTACATACCCGAAGTCGTGGGAGAAGATAGAGACATGACGCAGTTGCGCATCGCCCTGGCACAGGTCAACGCCTGCGTCGGCGACCTGGTCGGAAACGCGAAGATGGTCGTGGAGTGGACGAGCAAGGCCGTGCAGGCCGGCGCCCACCTGGTGGCCTTCCCCGAGATGGTGCTCACCGGGTATCCGGTGGAGGACCTGGCGCTGCGCCAGTCCTTCGCCGCCGCCTCCAGGGCGGCCGTGGACGAGCTGGCCGAGAGCCTGGCCGCGGCAGGCTGCGGCGAGGCGCTGGTGGTGGTCGGCTACCTGGACCGGGACGAGGCGGGCCCGCGCAACGCGGCCGCGCTCATCCAGGACGGCAAGGTCGTCGCCCGCTGCGCCAAGCACCACCTGCCCAACTACGGCGTCTTCGACGAGTTCCGCTACTTCGTGCCGGGGCGGACGCTGCCGATCGTGCGCCTGCACGGGCTCGACGTCGGCGTGGTGATCTGCGAGGACATCTGGCAGGACGGCGGGCCGGTGGCCGCCTACGGGCAGGCCGGGGTGGACCTGGTGGTCTGCATCAACGGTTCGCCGTACGAGCGCAACAAGGACGACGTGCGCGGGCCGCTGGTGGCCAGGCGGGCCGCGGAGGCCGGGGCGCCGATGGCCTACGTGAACCTGGTCGGCGGCCAGGACGAGCTGGTCTTCGACGGCGACTCGCTGGTGGTCGGCGCGGACGGGGAGATCCTGACCAGGGCGCCGCAGTTCGTCGAGCACCTCACCGTGCTCGACCTGGACCTGCCGGCCGGCGGGCACACCGGGACCGGGGACATCGGCGGGTTCGAGGTCAGCCGGACCGTGCTCAGCGAGCGGCCGCTGCCGGCCTACGAGCCGCAGCCCGCTCCCCCGGTGGCCGAACCGCTCAGCGACGAGGCCGAGGTGTGGCACGCGCTGGTCACCGGCCTGCGCGACTACGTGGGCAAGAACGGTTTCCGCTCGGTGGTCTTCGGCTTCTCCGGCGGCATCGACTCCGCGGTGGTGGCCGCGCTGGCCGCGGACGCCCTCGGCGCGGACGCGGTGCACGGGGTGTCCATGCCCAGCGCGTACTCCTCCGAGCACTCCCGCTCCGACGCGGCCGAGCTGGCCAGGCGGCTGGGCACGCACTACGAGACCCGGCCGATCGGCGACGTGGTCAAGGTCTTCGTGGAGCAGCTCGGGCTGACCGGGCTGGCCGAGGAGAACGTGCAGGCCCGCGCCCGCGGCGTGACCCTGATGGGGCTGTCCAACCAGCACGGGCACCTGGTGCTGGCCACCGGCAACAAGACCGAGCTGGCGGTGGGCTACTCGACCATCTACGGCGACGCGGTCGGCGGGTTCGCCCCGATCAAGGACGTGCCCAAGACGCTGGTCTGGAAGCTGGCCCGCTGGCGCAACGCCGAGGCGGAGAAGCGCGGCGAGATCCCGCCGATCCCGGAGAACTCGATCAGCAAGCCGCCCTCGGCGGAGCTGCGGCCGGACCAGAAGGACTCCGACAGCCTGCCGGACTACCCGCTGCTGGACGCGGTGCTGGACGACTACGTCGAGGGCGACAAGGGCTTCACCGAGCTGCTCGAGGCCGGGTTCGACCAGCCGTTGGTGGAGCGGGTGCTGCAGCTGGTGGACCGGGCGGAGTACAAGCGCCGCCAGTACCCGCCGGGCACCAAGATCACGTTCAAGGCGTTCGGGCGGGACCGGCGGCTGCCGATCACCAACCTGTGGCGGGAGAACAACCGCTAGCGCAGCACCTTCGACAGCTCCCGCAGCTCGGGCAGGCGGACCTCGGGCAGGCCGTAGTCGGTGGCGACGCTGACGCACACGTGGTCCGCACCCGCCTCGAACTGGGCGCGGACCCGCTCGGCGACCTGGTCCGGGTCGCCGTGCGCGACCATGGCGTCGACCAGGCGGTCGCTGCCGCCGTCGTCGAGGTCGGCCTCGGTCAGGCCGGTCAGCTCCTGGATCACCCGCCAGCGGGAGGAGCTGCGGTCGCCGATGGCCAGCCAGGGCGCCAGCGAGGTGCGGGCCAGCCGCCTGGCCTCGGCCGGGTCCCGGTGCACGGCGACGTTCTGGTGCACCACCAGCTTGGGTCCGGGGCCGAGCAGTTCGCGCAGGTGGGCGGTGTGCTCGACGGGCATGAAGTACGGGTGCGCGCCCCAGGTCCGCTCACCGGCCAGCTCGGCCATCTTCGGGCCGAGCGCGGCCAGCAGCCGGGGCGAGGGCGGGCCCGCCGGGCCGGTCAGCGGGGCGGCGTCCATCGCGTCCAGGTACTCCCGCATGGCCCGCACCGGCGGCCGCCAGGTGTGACCGCGGTCCTCCATGTGCTTGCGGTCGCTGACCCCGAGGCCCAGGGCGAACCGGCCGGGGAACGCCTCGGCCAGGGTGCGCTCGGCCTGGGCCAGGGTGGCCGGGTGGTGCCGGTAGATGATCGCCACGCTGGGCACGACGACGATCCGCTCGGTGGCCGCGAGCAGCAGCGCGGCCTGGGTGGGCGCCGGTCTGCCGTCCATCTCGCCGAAGAACAGCGCGCCGTAGCCCAGCTCCTCGATCTCCCGCGCCGCCGCGCGCACCTGCGGCCAGGGCAGCCGCTCGAACGCCCAGGTCCACACGCCGATCCGCCCCAGGTCCACGGTCATGTCAGTCTCTCCCTGCCGATCCGAATAAGATGAGGGTGCCTCCGGATAACTTACGGAGGCTGCCTCCGGTTAGCAAGGGGTGAACTGTGCGCGCTGACGCCCGGCGAAACTACGAGCGGCTGCTGGCCGCGGCCGAGGAGCTGTTCCGGCGGGACGGCACCGAGGCCTCGCTGGAGGAGGTGGCGCGCACCGCCGGGGTCGGCATCGGCACCCTGTACCGGCACTTCCCAAACAGGGACGCGCTGCTGGAGGCGTTGCTGCGGGAGCAGTTCGAGGGCCTGCGGGCGGCGGCCGAGCGGCTCACCGAGCTGCCGCCGGAGCAGGCGCTGACCGAGCTGCTGGTGCTGTTCACCGAGCGGATCACCCAGTACCGCGGGCTGCCCGCCTCGGCGCTGGCGGTGCTGCGCACACCGGGCTCAGCGCTGTACGAGGCCTGTCACGCGATGAACGACGCCGGGCAGCGGCTGGTCGAGCACCTGCAGCGGGCCGGGGTGGTGCGCGCGGACGTGCCCGCGCGGGACGTGCTGGCGCTGGCCGCCTCGGTGGCCTGGCTCGGCGAGCAGTCCGGGGACCTCGAACAGCGGGAGCGGCTGTTGCGGGTGGTCACCGATGGGTTCAGCGCCCGCAGTAGCTAGCCACCGACAGCGGCGGGTACTGGCCAGGCCGGGCAGGCGGGGTGCGCACCGCGGTGGCCAGGCCGAGCACCAGCAGCAGCAGCGCGGTGCCCAGGTGCAGCACGTTGTCCGCGGTGGTGGCCAGGAACGGGCCGTACCCGGTCAGCGCCAGGCCGAGGGTGCCCGCGGCGCCGGCCAGCGCACCGGAGAGCAGCTGCGCGCCGGTGCCGCAGCGCCCGCCCGCGGTGCCGCCGACCACCAGCACCGCGCCCAGCGCCAGGTGCAGCCAGGCATGCGGCAGGTCGGCGGTGAACAGGCCGAAGAGGGTCTTGCCCGGCGCGTTCAAGCCGAGCACGCCGATCATCAGGTAGCCGCCACCGATGATCAGGGTGGGCAGCCGGGTGCGCACAACCATGGGTTGATCCTGCCCCGGAACGCGGCGTCCGGCTGCGAAACGGCGCACACTCGGCGGTTGCGCCTGGCGATGTCAGCGCCGCCTGCCCAGCGGACGGGCGAACGGGAACAGCACCGTCTGCCGGATCGAGGCCCCCGACAGCATCATCAGCAGCCGGTCCACCCCGATGCCCAGCCCGCCGGTGGGCGGCATGCCGTACTCCAGCGCGCGCAGGAAGTCCTCGTCCAGCTCCATCGCCTCCACATCGCCGCTGGCCGCGCGCAGCGACTGCGCCTCCAGCCGGTCCCGCTGCTCCACCGGGTCGGTCAGCTCGGAGTAGGCGGTGCCGATCTCGCTGCCGAAGGCGACCAGGTCCCAGCGCTCGGCCAGCCGGTGGTCGGCGCGGTGGCGGCGGGTCAGCGGCGAGCCCTCGGCCGGGAAGTCGCGGTAGAACACCGGGGTGGTGGTGCGCGCCTCCACCAGGTGGTCGTAGAGGTGCTGGACGAGCTGGGCGTGCCCGGCGTCGTCGGGCACGGTCAGCCCGGCCAGCCGGTTGTGCCTGCGCAGCTCGGCCACCTCGGTGTCCGGGGTGACCTCCTCGCCGAGCGCGGCGGAGATCGCCTGGTAGCAGCCGATCACCGGCCACTCGCCGGAGAGGTCGTGCTCGACCAGCGCGCCGGTGCGGTCCCGGTGCCTGGCGACCGGGGCGCCGTACGCGGCGGTGGCGGCGCGCTGCACCAGCTCCCTGGTCAGCCGCAGCATGGTGTCGTAGTCGGCGTAGGCCTGATATGCCTCCAACATGGTGAACTCGGGGTTGTGCGTGCCGTCCGCGCCCTCGTTGCGGAAGTTGCGGTTGAGCTCGAACACCCGGTCCACCCCGGCCACGCACAGCCGCTTGAGGTAGAGCTCGGGCGCGATCCGCAGGTACATCCGCATGTCATAGGCGTTGATGTGGGTGACGAACGGGCGCGCGTTCGCCCCGCCGTGCACCGCCTGCAGCATCGGGGTCTCGACTTCCAGGTAGTCCCGGTCGTGCAGGAAGTCGCGGACCGCGCGGACCACGGTGCTGCGCAGCCGCAGCATCCGGCCGGCCTCCGGGTTGACCGCCAGGTCCAGGTAGCGCTGCCGGACCTTGGCCTCCGGATCGGACAGGCCCTTGCGCCTGTCCGGCAGCGGGTGCAGGCACTTCGCGGTCATCTCCCACCCGGTGGCCAGCACGGACAGCTCGCCGCGCCGGGTGGTCACCACCTGGCCGCGCACGCCGACCTGGTCGCCGATGTCCACCGCGAGCTTCCAGTCGTCGAGGCCGTCCTTGCCCAGGGCGTCCACCGCGAGCATCACCTGGAGCTCGCCGGTGAGGTCGCGCAGCACCGCGAAGCACAGCTGGCCCAGCTCCCGTTTGGCCACCACCCGCCCGGCGATCCGCACCTCCACCCCGGTGTGCGTGTCCGGGACCAGGCCCTCGTGCGCGGCCCGCACCTCGCCGAGGGTCACCTCGCGGTCGTAGTTCACCGGGTAGGGGTCGATGCCCAGCTCGCGCAGCCGGTCCAGCTTGCGGCGGCGCACCCTGACCTGCTCGGGCAGCCGGGCCGCGGGCGCGCGGGCGGCGCGGGCCTTGTCCTCGATCTGGCCGACCTGGCGGACGAACTCGGCGGCCACCTCGCCGGTGCGCAGGTCGCGGGCGGAGTTGCGGCGCAGGGTGCGGGTGGCGGGCAGGAAGCCCTCGGCGACCCCGGCCACGATGCTGACCCTGGGCAGCTTGCGGGAGCCGGGGAAGCACAGGTACCTCGGTTCCCAGCGCGGCCCGTACTTGGCGTTGGCCCGGTAGAGCGACTCCAGCTGGAACACCCGGGAGAACAGGCTCAGCACCCGCTTCCACAGCCGCAGCACCGGCCCGGCGCCCAGCTGCGCGCCCTCCTCGAACACCGCGCGGAACATCGCGAAGTTCAGCGAGATGCGTTGCACGCCAAGGCGTCCGCTCGCCTCGGCCAGTTCGGAGACCAGGTACTCGTTGAGCCCGTTCTCCGCCTCCCGGTCCCGCCGCATCAGGTCGAGGGAGAGCCCGGTGCGGCCCCAGGGCACGAAGGAGAGCAGCCCGCGCAGCCTGCCGCCGGCGTCGTATGCCTCCACCATCACGCACCGGCTGTCGCTGGGGTCGTCCAGGCGGCCCAGCGCCATGGAGAACCCGCGCTCGCTGCCCTCGCCCCGCCACTCCTGGGCCTTCTCCACCAGCTTGCCCAGCTCGTGCGGCGGGATCTCGCCGTGCCGCCGGATCTTCGCGGTGTACCCGGCGCGAGCCAGCCTGCGCACCGCCTGCCGGACCCCGCGGCGGTGCCTGCCGGTGAGGCTGAAGTCGCGGACCTCCAGGATCGCCTCGTCGCCGATCTCCAGCACCTTCAGCCCGGCCGCGGCGTAGGCGTGCGCGCCCGCCTCGGAGGCGCCCAGCACGCCGGGCACCCAGCCGTAGCGGCGGGCCTCGGCGAGCCAGGCGTGGATGGCCTGCGGCCAGAAGTCCGGATCGCCCAGCGGGTCGCCGCTGGCCAGGCTGGTGCCGCCGAGCACCCGGTAGGTGACCGCGGCCTGCCCGTTCGGCGCGAACAGCACGCTCTTGTCCCTGCGGGTGGCGAAGTAGCCGAGTGAGTCGCGTTCGCCGTGCTCGCCGAGCAGCTCGCGCAGCCGCAGCTCCTCGGCAGGCGACATCAGGCGCTGGGTGCGCACGCCGCGGAAGAACACCGCCAGCGCGTAGCCGAGCACCACCGCGCCGAGCAGGCTGAGGATCACGCTGAGCGAGCCGGGCCCGTCCACCACGCCGAGCTGGCGGCCGGGCGGGATCTCGCCGGTGACCTGGTTGAGCACCCACAGCAGCCGGTCGGTCGGGCCGAACGCGGAGTCCGGGTACAGGTGGGTCAGGCCCCAGCCGATCCAGGCCACCAGGACCATGCCGGTGCCGAGCACGGCCAGCGCCCGCCGCCAGGCCCCGATCGCCAGCCGGGCAGGGAAGGCGGGCAGGAGCAGCAGCAGGAACAGCGAGATCACGATGGTGGCCAGCGGCCGCCACCAGGCGTACTCCACGATGCTGTCGGCCAGCTCCGGCGGGTCGAGCAGCGCGGGGGCCAGCCAGGCCAGCAGCAGCACGCTCAGCGAGATGGTCAGGTTGACCAGCTGGAACAGCAGCATCGCCCACAGCGCGGCCCGTTTGCGCCTGCGCAGCGCCGCGCCGAGCACGGCCAGCACCAGGATGATCACCATGTTCGGCTCGACCGGCAGGCCGAGGGCGTTGAAGACCTCGCCGAAGAGCACGACCGGGGCGTTGTAGTCGTCCTCGGCCACGTCGCCGTGCAGGTCGGTGACGGTGAACAGCAGCAGGCAGCTCAGCACGGACAGCTGCACCACGGTGGCCAGGATCCCGGCGGCCCGGCTCCGCCACTTCGGCAGGGTCACCCGGTTCGCCGCCTCGTCCGCTTTGCGCCGCCTCACGGTGCTCACCGTATTCGATCTGCCGATCGCCGCTGCTCGCAGGCGATGCGGCAGGCTGGCGAGATGTCGTCACTGATCCCCTCCCCCGCCGGGCTGCTGCGCGTGGAGCTGGACGGGCCTGAGCGCGCACCAGTGGTGGTGCTCTCCGCCGGGCTGGGCGGCGGCTGGTTCGACTGGCCCGCGGTGGTGGACCTGCTGGCCGGGGACCTGCGGGTGGTGCGCTTCGACCGGCCGGGCACCGGCGGCAGCGGTCCCGCGCTGACCCCGCCCGGCCTGGCCCGCGAGGTGGCCGTGCTGGACGCGGTGCTCGACGCGGCGGGCGCGGCGCGGGCGGTGCTGGTCGGGCACTCCATCGCCGGGCTGCACGTGGAGGGCTACGCCCGGCTGCGGCCGGCCCGGGTGGCCGGGGCGGTGCTGCTGGACCCGAGCCCGGAGCCGCCGGGCGTAGGACGGCCCTTCGACGGCGAGGCGGTGCTGGCGCGGGCGCTGCTGGCGCTGGGCCGGGTGCCAGGCCTGCGGCGGCTGGGGCGGGCGCTGGCCGGGTGGTCCGGTCCGGCCGGCCGGCGGTCCGTGCTGCGCAACGCCAGCCGCACCCGGCGCGAGGTGGCCCCGTCGGCGCAGGTGGAGGAGGTGTACCGGCGGCCAGAGGTGCTGGGCGCGATCCTGGACGAGCTGGCCGCCTACCCGGACCTGGTGGCCGAGCTGGAGGCGGTGCGCGCGACGCACCCGCTGCCCGAGCTGCCCTGGCTGGTGCTCACCGCGGCCGACGCGCTGGGTCGTCCGCGCCAAACCAGACGGCTGCTGGCCGCGCACGCCCGGCTGGCCCGGCTGGTCCCCGGCGGCGCGCACGAGCTGGTCGAGCGGTGCGGGCACATGATGCCGCTGGACCGGCCGGACACGGTGGCAGCGGCGGTGCGCCGCGTCAATGGGATGTGAAGCTGCTCCCACCGCCGTGCCGAGGTCCCCGGCACGTGTCACGCTGGCCTGGCACTGCAATTTCCCAGCGAACCCGGGGACCCGCGTGAGGTCGGGCCTCGAGGGGCGAGGAGAGGACGGTCAACGATGACTGCTGTGTCCCACGGCGAAGGCCAGGCCCCCTACGGCACCGGAGCGGCCCCCGCACCGGGCGGTCCCACCAAGCGGGTCCGGGTGCACCACCTGCGTGAGCTGAAGGAGCGCGGCGAGCCCTGGCCCATGCTCACCGCGTACGACACCTTCACCGCCAAGATCTTCGACGAGGCCGGTATCCCGGTGCTGCTGGTCGGCGACTCGGCCGCGAACACCGTCTACGGCTACCAGACCTCGCTGCCGGTCACCGTGGAGGAGATGCTGCCGCTGGTCCGCGCGGTCACCCGCTCGGTGCGCAAGGCGCTGGTGGTCGCCGACCTGCCGTTCGGCTCCTACCAGGTCTCCCCCGAGCAGGCGCTGACCACCGCGGTCCGGTTCATGAAGGACGGCCAGGCGCACGCGGTGAAGCTGGAGGGCGGCCGCCGCTTCGCCCCGCACGTGGAGGCGATCACCGGCGCCGGCGTGCCGGTCATGGGCCACCTGGGCTTCACCCCGCAGAGCGAGCACAACCTGGGCGGCTACCGGGTGCAGGGCCGCGGCGACGCCGGCGAGGAGCTGGTCGCCGACGCGCTGGCGCTGCAGGCGGCCGGGGCGTTCGCGGTGGTGCTGGAGATGGTGCCCGCGGACGTGGCCAAGCGGGTCACCGCCGAGCTGAGCATCCCGACCGTGGGCATCGGCGCGGGCCCGGACTGCGACGCGCAGGTGCTGGTGTGGCAGGACATGGCCGGGATGAACCAGGGCAAGGCGCCGCGGTTCGTGAAGCGGTACGCCGATGTCGGCGGGATCATGGCCGGGGCGGCGAGTGAGTTCGCCGCGGAGGTGCGGGGCCGGCAGTTCCCGGCGCCGGAGCACGTTTTCCACTGAGCTGTCACATTGGCGTGCTCCGCACGCGGGATTTTTTCGCTCCTGAGTCGCACGTTCGTGACCCCGACACACGCGAAGCAAGCTTCGGAGTGTCGGGGTCACGAACGTGCGACGCGAAAAAATCAGACCCGTCGCTGGGTCAAAAGGCCCGGCGTGTCGCTGGCGCGCCACGCCTCCCAACGCGGGAAGTTGTCGCTGGGTCTCTTGTGTGTGTCGCTGGGTCTCTTGTCGTGTGCCGTTTGGTGTGCTTGGTGGTTGTCAGGGGTGGGTGGCGGGTGCGGTGCCGTTGCCGAAGGGCCTGCCGCCCAAGGCTTCCCGGCCGTGCGGCTCGAACCAGTGGGTCAGATCGGGGCCCAGGGGCACGATCCTGGTCGGGTTGATGTTGTCGTGCGTGACGTAGTAGTGGCGCTTGATGTGGTCCCAGTTGACCGTGTCGCCGAAACCCGGTGTGGTGTACAGGTCGCGGGCGTAGGCCCACAGCACCGGTAGCTCGGTGAGCTTGTGCCGGTTGGCCTTGAAGTGGCCGTGGTAGACCGCGTCGAAGCGGACCAGCGTGGTGAACAGCCGGATGTCGGCCTCGGTGATGGTGTCGCCGACCAGGTAGCGGCGGGTGGCCAGGCGGTCGGTGAGCTCGTCCAGGCGAGCGAACAGCGCGGTGAACGCCTCCTCGTAGGCCTCCTGGGTGGTGGCGAAGCCGCAGCGGTACACGCCGTTGTTGACGTCGGTGAAGATGCCCTCGCTGACCTCGTCGATCTCCGCGCGCAGCGCCTCGGGGTACAGGTCCGGCGCGCCCGGGCGGTGCAGCGCGTGCCACTCGGTGTTCAGGTCCAGGGTGATCCGCGGGTAGTCGTTGGTCACCACCTCGCCGGTCTGGATGTCCACAATGGACGGAACCGTGACCCGGCCGTCGAACTCCGGATCGGTGCGGTGGTATGCCTGGGCGAGGAACTCGATGCCCAGCACCGGATCGCGGCCGCCGGGGTCGAGGGTGAAGCGCCAGCCGCGCTCGTCCCGGATCGGGTCGACCACACCGAGGGAGAGCGCGTCCTCCAGGCCGAGCAACCGTCGCACGATCACCGCGCGGTGCGCCCACGGGCAGGCCAGCGAGACGAGGAGGCGGTAGCGGTCCCGTTCGGCCGGGAAGCCGGAGGAGCCGTCGGCGGTGATGCGGTGGGTGAACCGGTTGCGCTGGCGCACCCACTCGCCCTTGGCGGAGGTCTCCTTGCCGAACTGGGCAGCAGCCATACGCTTGAATCTACGGGCTGGCAGACCTTCAGGCGAGGAGAGACGCGTGCGCACGTTGTACCCGGAGATCGAGCCCTACGACCACGGCTGGCTGGAGGTCGGCGACGGCCAGCGGGTCTACTGGGAGACCAGCGGCAACCCCGGTGGCAAGCCGGTGGTGTTCCTGCACGGCGGTCCCGGCGGTGGCACCTCGCCCGCGCACCGCGGGCTGTTCGACCCGGCGGCGTACCGGATCGTGCTCTTCGACCAGCGCGGCTGCGGCCGCAGCACCCCGCACGCCAGCGATCCGGCCACCGACCTGTCGGTGAACACCACCTGGCACCTGGTGGCCGACATGGAGCGGCTGCGCGAGCACCTGGGCATCGACCGGTGGCAGGTCTTCGGCGGGTCCTGGGGCAGCACGCTGTCGCTGGCCTACGCGCAGACGCACCCGGACCGGGTCACCGAACTGGTGCTGCGCGGCATCTTCACCCTGCGCCGCACCGAGCTGGACTTCTTCTACCAGGGCGGCGCCGGGAACATCTTCCCCGAGGAATGGCAAGCGGTGCTGGACGTGCTGACCGAGCCGGAGCGGGCCGATGTGCTGCGCTCCTACCACCAGCGGCTGGCCGACCCCGACCCCGCGGTGTGGCAGCCCGCCGCGATCGCCTGGAGCGTCTGGGAGGGCTCGACCACCCGGCTGTACCCGGACGCCGAGCACATCGCGCACTACGCCGACCCCGCCTTCGCCGCGGCCTTCGCCCGGATCGAGACGCACTACTTCGTCAACGGCGGGTTCTACGAAGACGGCCAGCTGATCAGGGACGCGGGCAAGCTGGCCGGCATCCCGACCGTGCTGGTGCAGGGCCGCTACGACGTGGTGACCCCCGCGGTGACCGCCTGGGAGCTGCACCGTGCGCTGCCCGGCTCGGAGCTGATCATCGTGCCGGACGCCGGACACACGTTCAACGAGCCCGGCATCCTGCACCACCTGATCGAGACCACCGACCGGTTCAGGAGCTGAAAGCCGCCGCCAGCTCGGTCCTGGCCCGCACCAGCGAGGGTCCGTGCCAGGTGAGCAGGCGGCCTGACAGCAGCACGCACCGACGGCCCGGGAACGCTTCCGGGCCGTCGGTGGCGGTGAACTCGTACGGCTCGTCCGGCAGCACCACCAGCTCGGCGCCGCAGGCCAGCAGCTCGGCCAGCGGCGGGCGCGGGTAGCGCTCGGGGTGACCGGCGTAGACGTTGGCGAAACCCAAGCGGCGCAACACATCCCCGGCGAAGGTGTCCCGGCCGAGCACCACCCACGGCCGCCGCCACACCGGCACCAGCACGGTGGCCGTGGGCTCCGGGACCTCCTGCCAGAGCTCGCGGGCCTCGGCCAGCCAGCCCGGCTCGGCGGCCCAGACCTCGCGGAAGAGCCGCGCCAGGGAGTCCAGCGCCGCCGGCACCGTGGCCGGGGCGGCGGTCACCCACACCGGGACGCCCGCGGCGCGCAGCTGGGCCACGTCCTCCTGGCGGTTCTCCTCGGCGTTGGCCAGCACCAGATCCGGCCGCACGGCAAGGACATCGGCCACCCTGGGGTACTTGGAGCCGCCGATCCTGGGCAGCTCCAGCGGCGGGTGCGTGCAGTAGTCGGTGATCCCGGCGAGCACGCCCGGCACGGTCTCCGCGACCGCCTCGGTGAGCGAGGGCACCAGCGAGACGACCCGCCCCGGCTGCCTGCCGAGGCGGACCCGCTCGCCGAGGTCGTCGCGCACTCAGACGCCGGTGACCCGGATGCCCGCGTGCGTCTTGTACCGGCGGTTGACCGCGATCAGGTTGGCGGTCAGCGCCTCCACCTGGTGCGCGTTGCGCAGCCTGCCGCCGAAGACCCCGCGCATGCCGGGCACGGTGTCGGCCAGCGCGCGCACGGTGTCAGTGGCCTCGCGGTCATCGCCCAGCACCAGCACGTCGATGTCCACAGTGGACACCTCGGGGTCGGCCAGCAGCACCGCGGAGACGTGGTGGAAGGCGGCGGTGACCCTGGAGTCCGGCAGCAGCCCCGCCGCCTGCTGGGCCGCGCTGCCCTCGGCCACCGGCAGCGCGAACGGGCCCTGCTTGTCGAAGCCGAGCGGGTTCACGCAGTCGATGACGATCTTCCCGGCGAGCTGCTCGCGCAGCGCGGTCAGCGTCGGCTCGTGCGCCTCCCACGGCACCGCGACCAGCACCAGGTCCGCGGCGGTGGCGCAGGCCGCGTTGTCCGCGCCGGAGACCGCGCCCCCGCTCAGCTCGGCCAGCTCGGCGGCGGCGGACTCGGCGCGGGCGGCGTCACGGGAGCCGATGACGACCTTCAGCCCGGCCTTCGCCCAGCGGTAGGCCAGGCCCTTGCCCTGCGGACCGGTGCCGCCGAGCACCCCGACCGTCAACCCGCGCACGTCCTGCTCGCTCACTTCGCCTCCAACGACTGTGGTGGAACTACTCCGCACCCTACGCAACCGTCCGGTGTGGAGGGTCATTCCGTCTCGAAGGACACCTTGCGCCGCACCGGATCCGCCTCCACCAGCCGCACCCGCACCCGCTCGGCCTCCACCAGGCCCGCGCCCCGGCACTTGGCCAGCACCGGCGGCTCGGTGACGAAGATCTCGCCGCCCTCGGTGTTCGTGCGCAGCACCACCGCGCCGAAGCTCTGCCCCACCGCGTCGGCCAGCAGCCAGGACTCCACCTGGTCGATGCAGGCCCGGTCGACCTGCGCGGCCAGCCGGTCGGATGCCTCCATCAGCGGGGCAGCTCGGGCAGGGCCGCACGCAGCCAGGCCGGCACCGGATCGCCAGCCACCACGGCCAGGCAGACCTCGGTGGCGAACCGGTCCACCAGCCGCCGCAGCGGCGCGGTGACGTGCGCGTAGGGCGCGCCGATGCCGGCGTGCGTGACCACCTCGGGCGGCGCGCCGTCGAAGGCGGTGTAGCCGGCGCCGCGCAGCAGCCGGGTGGCGTCCGCGGACAGCGCCAGCGAGGTCGGCTCGGCCGGGTCCAGGCTGGCCAGCAGCTCGGCCGCGCCCATCCGCTCCGGCCAGTCCAGGCCGAGCGCGGCGGCGGTGCGGCGCAGCTCGTGCACCGCGCCCTCGTTGGCATCGGGCAGCGTGCGCAGGATGCCGATCCCGGCGTCGAGCATGATCCGGGCCGCGCACATCCCGGTGAGCAGCGAGATCTCCGCGTTCCAGCCATCGACCTCGGTCCGCGGCCGCACCACCAGCCGCCAGCCACCCTCGCCCGCGGGCTGGATCTCCTGCTCCGGCAACGCCAGCTCGATCGCGCCGCGCCGCACGGCCAGCCCCCGCCGCAGCCTGCCCAGCTCGGGCAGCGCGGCCACCGAGGGGTGCACGGTGCCGTCGGCGATGGCGGCCTGCACGGTGGCGTAGTCGAACTGCGCGGTCGAGCGGACCACCGCCCGCTCCACGTGCACCCCGGTGGGCTCGCCGTCGTCGTCCAGGTCGATGGTCCACAGCACCGCGTTGCGGGACTGCTCCGGCAGCAGGCTGGCCGCGTCTTCGGAGAGCACCGGCGGGTGCAGCGGCACACTGCCGTCCGGCAGGTAGAGCGTCTGCCCGCGCTTGCGCACCTCGGCGTCCAGCGCGCCACCCGGCGGCACCACCGCGCCCAGGTCCGCGATCGCGTAGTGCACCCGGAACCCGGCGGGCAGCCGCTGCACGAACACGGCCTGGTCCAGGTCCTTGGCCCCAGGCGGGTCGATGGTCACCAGCGGCAGGTCGGTGGCATCCCGCCTGGCCAGCCGGTGCACGGTCTCACTGGAGGTCTGCTCCGCCTCGGCCAGCGCCGCGGTCGGGAACTCCCCCGGCAGGCCGAACTCCACCCGGATCGCGGCGAAGTCCGCCGCGGCCCTGGTCCCGCCCTCCGGCGTTCGACCCACGCCGGCCAGCCTATGCGCCGTCAGTCATCGTCGTCGTCCCACTTACGCCGCTGCGCGTCCGCGGCCTCGTTGCGTTCCTTCGAGATGTCCAGCGCACGCTCGGCCGTGGCCTGGTCCGGATAGGGCCCCATGCGCTCCGCGGCCTTGCAGCCGAGCCCGTGCTCGACCTCATGGTGCCGCAGGCAGAAGTACCAACCGTTGAGATCCACCACACACTGACCCTTTCATGCGAGGCAGCGCATGTCACTCCGACGCCACGGTGGCAGTGCGGGTCACCAGGACGGGTTGGGCCGGTTTCCGCTGCCGGTCGGCCCGAACGGCTGGTCGTAGCCGGTGTCCTCGGGCTCCTCCGGCGGCGGCCCGAAGGTCCGCTGACCGGGCACGTTGGCCGGTGGCGCGGGAGGAGGGGCGGGCGGCGTGCCCAGCCCCGGTCCGCTGGCATAACCGGGCGGAGGCGCGCCGAACCCCGGCACCGGCGTGCCCGCGGGCGTCTGCTGCGGACCGGCCGGGATGCCCGTGCCTGCCGCGAACGGCGAGGGCGCGGGGGGCGGCGGGAACTCGAAGATCGGCGGCTCGCCACGGGGCGGCGTCGGTGGCGGGGCGGGCGGGGGCGTCGGCGGGACCGCGGGTTCGTTGGCGGGCAGGGGCGGCACCTGGCGGGGGGCGACCGCGGGCTGCACAAAACCCGACTGCTGGTTCGGGATCGGGTCGAGGCAGGAGACCAGGACCCGCTTGTCCTCCGGGTTGGCGATGCGGGCGCCGTTGCGTTCCCGGTAGACCAGCTCGCCGTCGCCGTCGATCTCCACGAGGCAGCCGACCTCGGCCAGCTGGTCCTCGTCCAGGTCGACCAGGAACTCGTACCGGGAGGGCACCACCCGGTACACCGGCCACGGCAGGTGGCCGTAGGCCTGGTGGAACTCCGCGAGCAGGTGCACCATCTGCTGCTGCCAGGGCAGCGGCATGGACTCGGCCAGTGACCGGGGCAGCACCGCGTACCCGCCGTCCACGCCGTGCCGGGCACCGGTGAGGTAGTCCGCCAGCGGGCTGCTGGAGGCCGGTGGCCGTCCAGGGCGCGGGATCGGGTCGTTGCTGAACATGCGCTGCCTCCCTTGGGGTCGCCTCAGGCCGACTTGTTCGACTTCGGGCGGACCGCCATGGACATCAGCTCGCCCTCGGTCCACTTCAGGTTGCGGATGTGCACCGGCACCCCGGTCTGCTGCGCCTCGAGGATCTTGTTGTCGCCCAGGTACATCGCGACGTGGTGGATGGTCTTCGGATCGGCGGGGTTGTTCGCCCAGAAGATCATGTCACCGGGCTGGGCCTCGCGCAGCGGGACGTAGGCGCCGGCGAACCACTGCTCGCGGGAGGTGCGCGGCAGGTTCAGTCCGGCCAGCCGGTAGGACCACTGCATCAGCCCCGAGCAGTCGAAGGTGTCCGGGCCCTCCGCGCCCCACACGTACGGCTTGCCCAGCTCCTTCATCGCGAACTGGATCGCGGTGGCCGCGACCTCGCTCGGCTGCGGGAGCTGCTTGCAGCTGACGAAGGAGGTCTCGTCGGTGATCTGGTTGATCAGGTGGACCGCCATCGACTCCCACCGGTGGTACCGGTCCGGGAAGGCCGAGCGCTCCACCGCCTGGGCCGCGTCGCCGGGACGCCTGCTCTCCCAGTTCGGCACCTTCAGCAGCACGTCGTAGAACTTGTGGATCTGGTACGGGATGTCCTGCAGCTCCTGCGGCGAGCCCCAGCCCATGGACGTGCGCATCTGGAAGATGCCGACCGAGTCCCGGTCGCCGTAGCTGAGGTTGCGCAGCCCGGACTCGGTGCGCCCGGCCTGGATGGCCACCTGCCAGGCCCTCGGCGGCAGCTTCCGCTCCCGGCCGATGGTGATGATCATCGCGACGATCATCCTGGACTCCTCGCCCAGCTTGGCCGCGTCCTGCGCGCCCAGGTGCGCGCCGCCGATCCCCCAGTCCATGTCCGGCGTGCACAGGCTGTTGGCAATGGCCTTGGGCTGGTAGGTCTCGGTGCCGCCGACCACCGTGCGGATCACCCCGGTGGTGGTGACCGCGACCACCACGGTGGCCGCCAGGGCGACACCGGCGAGGGCGAGCTTCATGTCAGTCCGCCTTGGTGTACGACGCGACCCGCCACCCGGCCCCGGTGGAGATCACGGTGAGCCGCAGCACGAGCGCGTCCGTGGGCAGCTTCACCTCCACCGAACTGGCCGTGGCGCTGATCGAGGACGGCTTCCCGGTGACCTTGCCCGCCGGCACCATCCTCGGGTCCACCGAGGCCAGCTGCCCCAGGTACTCGTCGGTGGTGAACGGCCGCAGCTTGTCCAGCCACTGCTGGCTGGTGATCCCCTCCGGGTGGTCCACCCAGGCCTTGCCCCAGGACTCGGCCACCGCCAGCGCTTCCGGCGCGGGCGCGGCAGGCGGCGGGGCGGCCTGCGGGTAGGAGGTCACCGGCGCGTGCGTGCTGGTGCTCGGCGCGGCGAAGGCCCTGGTGCCGCTGGTGGGCGCGCCGCTGGTCTGCTGGCTGGTGCCGCCGGTCTGCGGCAGCGGGTCAGGGCGCGGCTCGGTCTCCGGCAACAGGATGCCCACCCCGATGATCACCACCGCGAGCAGGACCAGCGTGGTCACGAAGTGCCGGGGCGAGCGCAGCGGCCAGCCCCACAGCCTGCGGTAGACCGCGGCCCGGCCGCGGTTGGTCCGAATCGGCATGTCTCCCCCTCCCGCTACCCGCGCACCGCGTCGCCGTCACGGAGCTCAACCCCGCGCGACGGCCGGTACACCGCCCACACCGGTCGTCCGGCGACGACCTCCATGTCCGCCCGCCGGGGTCCCGGCAGGTTGTTCGCGTTGCCGTCCAGTCGGGACGGCACCACCACGGCGTCCTCGTCGTTGCGGTCCCAGCTGCGGTCGAACACCGAGGCGGTGTCCACCGTCCGGCTGCCCCGGCCCGACGGCAGCGCCGCGGTGGCCCGGTTCGCGCCCAGCGCGCCGCCACCGGACTCGTGCAGCCGATCGCTGACCGTCCCGGTGAGCGCGCCCGCCGTGGGCAGCGCGCCGCCGGAGGCATCGCCCCGGAACCCGCCGGGCCCCGCCGCCTCGTAGGAGGCCTCTGGCCGGTCCCGCCGCCGGGCCCGCCTCGGCTCGGTGACCCCGTCCGGATCCACGTCCCGCACCTGCTCCCAGAACTCGTCCTGCGGCGTCCGCTCCTGCCCGCCGCGGCCACGCAGCCGCGACCACAGGCCGGTGCGCGGCGCGGGCATCGCGTTGCCGACCGCGCCGACGGAGAGCTCCACCATCTGCCAGATCCGCCGCACCGGCTTGCCCACCAAGAAGAACACCAAGGTGACCAGTCCGGCCAGAGCCATCTGGGCGAGCAGTCCCAGTCCCCTGGTCGGGGCGAAGATCCAGGTCAGCAGGAGGGTGTGCAGCCCGGCCAGCGCGGCGATGACCACCACGTTGAGCAGGGCCGCGCCGATCGCGCGGCCGACACCGCGCAGGATCGCGTGGTAGAGCATGGCGATCAGGCCGATGATCGGCCCGGCCAGGATGACCACCCGCAGCAGCACCTGGGCGAGCAGGATCGCGGCCTTGGCCAGCAACTGGAACAGCGAGTAGACCACCGACTGGAACAGCCCGAGCGCGCCCGCGCCCATCCGGCTGCCGTCGATGCCCTGGATGTGCCCCTTTGCCCCGACCTCGTCGGCGCGGGTGACCACGCCCTCGAACGCGGCCTTCTTCGCGGTGATCGGCTCCTTGCCCTGGTCCTTGCCCTCGGCCACCTCCTGCTTGCTGAAGGCCTGGGCGCGCAGCAGGTCCCGGCCGAGGTCCTTGGCCGGGGCGCTGTCCGGGGAGCCGAACTCCCCGCGCAGCCAGTTGCGGTAGATCACCTGGTCGTGCAGCACGGTGGGCAGCGAGTTCCGCTCGTCCACGCCGACCTCGCGCAGGAACCCGGCCTGGATCTGCGAGGTGCCCTTGATCAGCACGTCGTCCAGCAGGCGGGTGTAGAGCAGCGGGGTCAGGTAGGTGGCCGCGGCCAGCCAGATCGCGGCCAGCGCCCACATCGAGCGCTTGCCGATGCTGGCCAGGTCGCCCTGCCAGATGTGGCGGAACAGGAA
The DNA here is from genome assembly GCF_030064675.1 of Crossiella sp. CA-258035. Classification (GTDB taxonomy): domain Bacteria; phylum Actinomycetota; class Actinomycetes; order Mycobacteriales; family Pseudonocardiaceae; genus Crossiella. The sequence goes on along the minus strand of NZ_CP116413.1, from coordinate 1,797,044 downwards.
GATCGCCAAGATCAGCGCGGCCAGCCCGAACCAGGGCGCGTAGACCGTGTCGTACAACGCGATGGTGCCGGTGGAGACCAGGTCGTCCAGCGGCTTCATCAGCTCGCCGCCGAGCAGCGCGTAGTGCAGGCCGTTGGTGGCGCCGACGATGACCTTGGCCATGTTGAAGGTCTGGTTGCCCGCCCAGGTGTCGATCACCGCGTTCGGGTTGCGCAGACCCTCCGGACCGCAGCCCAGGTCGTAGGTGTGCCAGACCAGGCCCGCGTAGCCGACCTCGTCGTAGGCGCTGCCCGGCACACCGGTGCCCAGCGGCGCCGCGTCGAAGGCGCCCACCATGCCCGAGCCGGGGCGGTCCGGGTTCGGCGCCTCCTTGCAGATGCTCTGCGCGTGCGCCGTGCCGCCCAGCATGATCTGCAGGCCGAGCAGGCCGATGACCGCGGTCAGGGCCAGGCGGCGCCTGCCCCGGCCGGGGGCCGGGAGCGGTCGGGGGTTGCGTTTAGCCCGCCGCCGCGCCGCGATCAGCAGCACGGCGGCGACCACCGCCAGCAACATGATCATCGTGCGCTGCCCCGGCCGACGTGGTGCCTGTCCCCGTGCCCTTCGTTGTCCGGTGCGGTCGAAGGGGTGTACGGGTCCTCTAGGTCGTCCTCCGCCAGGCCGAGCTCGGCGGCGAACTCCGCCTCCAGCTCCTCCTCGGGGGGCAGGTCGGGCAGCACGCCGTCGACCCGGCCCGAGGGCAGGGCGGGCGCGCCGGTGGGGCTGTGCCGCATGGCGTCGGGGGTGGTGTCCATGACGCCGCGCAGGTGGTTCAGGTGCGGGCCGCCGAAGTCGATCCGGATGCGCTCCACGCCGCCCGCGCCGTCGCCGAAGATGAACTGACGGGGCGAGCGGTCGCGTTCGGTGTTGGCGGTGCGCACCCCGCCGGGGCGGCGGCCGAGGCTGGCCACGACCTGCTCGTAGCCCGCGCCGACCGGGACCTTGAGCAGGCGCAGCGCGTCGGCCTGGGCGTGCTCGTCGTCGAGGCGGCCGACGAAGACCGAGTCGAGCAGCGAGACGAAGCCCTGGATCTTGAGGAAGTCGGCCGGGATCTGGCTGGAGAGCAGCACCCGGACGTTCCACTTGCGGGAGTCACGGGCGAAGCGGTTCATCAGCACCCGGCCGGTGGGCACCTCGGAGAGGAAGAACGCCTCGTCGATCCAGACGCCCTTGCGCATGTCCTTGGGCCGCTCGTAGATCGAGCGCTGGGTGAGCCAGGCGGCCAGGTTGAGCATCTCGACGCCGAGGGCCTCCGCGTCGGTCCAGTGCTCGCGGCCGACCCCGTCCTTGGGCAGGGTCAGCCCGGCCATGGTGAGCACGGTGAGCCGGTCGTCGCGGGTCTCGGCGTACGGGTCGGCGTCCCGCTCCGGGATGAGCAGCGACATCCGCTCGCGCATCTCGTCCAGGAAGTCGGCCACCACCACCGCGTGCTCGTGGTGCTCGCCGGCGTCGCGGCGCAGCGCGTCGAAGACCAGGCCGGGGTGCGCGGTGGCCCGGCCGCCGACCGCGCGGACCGCGCGCAGCAGCACGATCCTGGTCTGCGGCATCCGGGCCACCTCGTACGGCAGCAGGCCGTTGAGCACGTCCAGCACCAGCCGCCGCCGGGTCGCGGCGGCCAGCGCCCGCTCCCGCCGCCAGGCGCGTTCCGGGTCGTCCTCGTCGGTGAAGTGCTCCAGCATCGGCTCGGCGACCACCCGGTACGGGTTGAGGATGCCGGGCTGGGCGTTGAGCAGGTTGATCGGCCGGGCGTAGGGCCGCAGCTCCGGCAGGTCGCACAGCTTCGCCAGCGGGCCGGAGGGGTCCAGGATGGTCCAGTAGGCCCCGGCGCGCAGGGTCTTGTAGACCACGCCGCCGCCGAGGAAGGACTTGCCGCCACCCAGCCCGGCCACCATCGCGGTCAGGCCGGAGGACTCGCGGACCTCCTGCGCCATCCACGGGTCCCAGGCCACCGGGCGCCGGGTCGCGGTGCAGGTCTCGCCGAGCAGGATGCCGCGCCGGTCGCCGACCTCGGCGGTGGCGGTGGGCACCGAGGAGGCGGCCCAGGACACCGAGCCGCGGCGCAGGTAGGCCGCGGAGGCCAGCGGCTCGCCGGGGATGAACTCCCTGGCCATCGCGAACTGGGCTTCCGGGTGCTCGATGGCGATCTTCGGCTTGTACAGGTCCACCAGCTGCTGGGCCAGCCGCAGCGCCTCGCGCTCGGTGGCGCCGGAAACCGACAGCCGCCACCAGGAGCGGACCCTGGTGGCCAGCGAGGTGAACCCGGTGGTCATCTCGTCGTCGATCTCCAGCACCCGCGCGGCCTGGCGGGCCAGCGACTGCGGCGGTTCCAGGTCGTGCTCGTCGGTGTAGTGCCGGACCTGGGAGCGCACCTTGTTCATCTGCCGCTGCAGCTCACCCGTGACGTCCTCGGGTTTGCGCACGTAGATGCGGGCAGACCACTCCACCGGCGCGGGCAGCCGGTCCGAGCGCTGCAACCACGGGTCGTCGATCTCCGGGATCTGCAGGCCGTGCATCAGGCCGACGGTGAGCACCACGACGTGCCGCTTCACCCCGGCGTTGGAGCCGGTGCGGCCGCGCACGGTGACGCTGGGCGAGTACGGCTCCTGGTGGAAGTCCGCGGCGTCGGTGAAGGAGGCCAGGTCCTCCGGCTCCCAGGCCGCGCCGGGCACCGCGGGCAGGTTGCGCGGCGCGGGCAGGCCGAGTGAGCAGGAGCGGTGCATCAGCCAGGACATCTCCTCGGCGGTGACCGGCCTGCCGTCCAGGCCGGAGGAGCCGAGGATCTGGTCCAGGTGCTCCACCTCGCTGTCCAGCGCGACCAGCTCGGCGTCCACCGCCTCCGGGAAGATCTTGCGCAGCACCGGCGCGGCCCGTTCCACCGCGCGGTCCATCACGTTGCGGGTCTGCACCTGGACGCCGAGGTAGACCTCCTTCTCGGCCATCGAGCGCCCCATCAGCTGCTGCTGCTCGCCGACCATGTAGTCGTCGAAGGAGAGCGTGCCGGGGGTGTCGGGCAGGCGGCCGACCGCGTTGTGCACGTGCGCCTCGGCCCACATCCGGATCGGATAGGGGCGGGTGGTCACCCGCAGGTGCAGCCAGCGGCCCTGCAGCTCGGCGTACTGGCCTGCGATGGCGTGGATGAGGTCCTGGCGCTGGGAGTCCGAGCGGAAGGACCAGCGCTGCGGGGCCAGCCGGTACCAGGCGTAGACGTCCTGGCCGGTGCGCACCAGGTGGCCGTCGATGCTGCGCGCGGAGATCGACGGGGTGTAGGTGGGGATGGCCGACTCGCCGGGCAGGCGCCTGCCCCGCTTGCTGTACACCCGCTGGTCGTTCACCTGCCCCGGCGGCAGCTGCCGCGCGTGGCGGCCGTTCTGCTCGGCGGCGCGACGGTCACGGTCACGGTTTCGACGGCGACGGAACACCGCGAACCTCCTTGGTGCGGGCACGGCGCGAACGTCCACGCCGTGACGGGGAAGAGGGTGACGGCGCGTCCGTGCCGTGACCGGATGGCACTGAGGCTGCTGAACCAGCGGCCCTCGCCGCTGTATCAGAGATCACAGAGCCATCGGAGATCACAGAGCCGGACTGGCTCTTCCCCCGTTGCTTCTTCTGCTCGGTCTTCTTGGGCTTGGGCCGGGGCCGGGCGGCGCTGACCCGGATCCTGGCCGCGGTGGCGGCCCCGCCGTTGCCCGAGGTGGTCTGGCGGGGCGCGGTGAGCTCACGCAGCCACATCACGCTGACCGCGCCCAGCGGCCGCTCCTGGTTGATCCGGGAGCAGATGACGCGGGTGATCACCACCGTGATGATGATCGCCCACGCGGTGGAGAAGAAGCTGAAGCCGAAGCCCATCCGGCGTTCGACCGCGAGGACCAGCAGGAACACGACGAGACCGACTCCCCAGGCCACGTAGCGGGCCCGCCAGGGGAAAGTGGCCTTGGGCGGGCCGAGCCACACGGCGTCGACCCGGTACACCTCGTCGTCAGTTCGAATCCGCAAGCTCGATCACCCGGTGAACAGACTGGCGATCCACTTGCCGATGTTCACACCGGCGCCGCTGACCGCGAGGCCGATGATGGCGAGCGCGACGATGACACCGCCGACCCGGCGCATCACGCCCGCGTTGTCACCCTTGCTGCCGCCGAGCCAGAGCAGGAGCAGCGCCACCAGCAGGAGCAGCAGTGGGACGATGTTCTCCAGGATCCAGCGGGTGATACCCCCGGTTTGCAGTTGGTTGCCCTGGGCCAACGTATCCAGGAGGGTCATGGTCGTCATCGTGGGTACTCCAGTGTGCTGGGGCGTGCTCAGGGCATCCGGACGTAGACGCCTGGCCTGCCCAGCGGACGGCGGTGGACGTTACGAGTAGAGCATGAGTGGCTGACAAGGTGTAGTGGACGAAGTCCCGTGAGTGGACCCGTGAGTTGCTCTCCCGGAACAGGCGCTACCTCCGAACTGACCACTCCATGATGGCTGTGCGCCACTCAGTGGTAAGCACACGACGCGGTCTTCTTGCACCAGCAAGCAGAGTTCACCCACTTGCCCAGAGAGCCGTCACAGATTGTGTTCGAGGCAACCGAACAATCGGTTGCCGATGCACATCTTCGGGCTAACGCGGGCCACATCAGGGGATTGTCGACATGGTCGAACCTGTACCCGCAAGCCAGTCCTCGCCGGTTCGTCGGCACAAGTGCCGTTGATCTGAGGCAGTCCGGGTGAGCGCGATGACCCCTCCCGGTGACCACGATGTTACCGGGCGAGCACGGCGGGACCGAGCCCGGGGTGGCCTACACCACGCCGGTCCGCCCGAACGGACGAAGCCGTCCGGGCGAGCCCCTGGCGCCCGGTGCGAACCGGGCGGATGAGCCGGCCTGTAAGCCGGATCCTGTCCCCGCCGGACCTCGCGGTCGGCGGGTGGCGGCCATCCATCTCGGCCTGCCGTCGCCGGCAGGCTCCAGCGGCCTACCCGCAGGCTCGGGCGGGCCGCCCTCGAACGCCTGCGCAGACGCCTCGCGGCGCCCTCTTGGCCTTGCTCCGGGTGGGGTTTACCTAGCCATCCCGGTCACCCGGGATGCTGGTGGTCTCTTACACCACCCTTTCACCCTTACCCGGGTCGTTCGCACGATCCGGGCGGTCTGCTCTCTGTGGCACTGTCCCGCGGGTCGCCCCGGGTTGCCGTTAACAACCACCCTGCCCTGCGGAGTCCGGACTTTCCTCGGCGGGGGATCTCGCCCCCGACGCGGCCGCCCGGCCGACTCATCCGCTTGCCGCAGTGTACGACCCCTGGTGAACGGGCTCACGCCTGGGGCGGGTGAAACACGGATGCGCAATCAACGTGAAGGCTGGTCACAATTGGCGACCAACCCATTACGCGGAACGGACCAAGGGCGTTAAGTCACCGAGCGCGATAGGTTGAGCGTGTCGCGTGACGACGCGCGGCGGATGCGGAGTTTACGCAGGTCAGCCCGGATTGGTTGGACCACTTAGCGCAGCCCGGGAATTCATTCGGTGCAGCCGAACGAGTGAATGAATGTCATCCTGATTTTTCGTGCTTGCGGCTGCCTGCCCGGCTCATTACCGTCATTGCCACGGCCGCAGAAAATAACCCCGGCGATGCAAAGGCCGCCTCCCGTCCTTCGTTGTGAGCTGCCCCCCAGTGCACGGTGAACGGGAAACGCCGTAGGCCGCCGGTTGTCCGGGTGGGAGCAGGTGTTCCGCGCCGTTGCCTGCTCCCGCCCGGTGCGGTTGTTCTACGAACCCGGTTCGTTTCGAGAACTTCTGTCCGGTTTCAGACGCCGGTGTCTCGTGACTAGTCCAGATGCGCGGTGTCGTTCACCAGGCGCACCGAGGCGTTGCCGTCCGGGTAGAACTCGGCCACCGAGATCGAGGCCAGGTCCAGGTGCAGCCGGAAGAGCAGCTGCGGGCCGACGTCCAGGGCCAGCCGGAGCAGTGACTTGATCGGCGTGACGTGGCTGACCAGCACCACGGTCTGCCCGGCCCGGCCGGTGAGCAGCTCGTCCCTGACCCCGGCCACCCTGCGGTGCACCTGGTCGAAGCTCTCCCCGCCCGGCGCGGGCACGCTCGGATCGGCCAGCCAGCGGGAGTGCAGCCCGGGGTCGCGCTCGGCGGCCTCGGCGAAGGTCAGGCCCTCCCACGCGCCGAAGTTCGTCTCCACCAGGCCCTGACTGGTCTCCGGGGCGATGCCCAGCGCCTCGCCGACCGCCTCCGCGGTCTGCCTGGTCCGGGTCAGCGGGGATGCGATCACCGCGCTGACCTCGGTGAACGCGCTGAGCCGCTTGGCGGCGGCAGCGGCTTGGCTGCGGCCGAGGTCGGTCAGCGCGGGGTCGCCGTGGCCGGAGTAGCGGCGCTGGGCGGACATCTCGGTCTGGCCGTGCCGGAGCAGGATCAGGCGGGTGGGGACGCCCTTGGCCCCGGTCCAGGAGGTGGGCGCGGCCTGGGTGTCCGAGCGGGCCGGAGTGGCGGGCCGGTCGCCGTCGGGCTGGGTGCCGTCGGCCTGGGCGTCCATGGCCTGGTTGGCCAGGCGGTCGGCGTCGGTGTTGCGCTCGCGCGGGATCCAGGTGTAGCCGACCCGGTCGAACCCGGCGGCCAGCTCGCGGGCCTGGGCGGCCAGCGGTTGCAGCGCGGGGTGCTTGATCTTCCAGCGCCCGGCCAGCTGCTCCACCACCAGCTTGGAGTCCAGCCGGCACTCCACCTCGGTGGCGCCGAGCTCGGCCGCGGCGCGCAGTCCGGCCAGCAGGCCCTGGTACTCGGCCACGTTGTTGGTGGCCGTGCCGATGCCCTGGGCGCGTTCGGCCAGCACCGCGCCGGTGGCGGCGTCCTTGACCACCGCGCCGTAGCCGGCGGGGCCGGGGTTGCCCCTGGACCCGCCGTCGGCCTCGACCACCACTCTCACAGGCCGGACTCCGCGGTGCGCACCAGGATCGCGCCGCACTCCTCGCAGCGGGCGACCTCGTCCGGGGCCGCCTCCTTCAGCTTGCTGATCGCGATCCGGTCCAGCTCCAGCCGGCAGGCGCCGCAGCGGCGGGCCTTGAGCAGCGCGGCGCCGGTGCCGCCCTTGGCCCTGATCCGCTCGTAGAGGGTGACCAGGTCGGTGGGCAGGCCGGCCAGCACGGTCTTGCGGCGGTCGCCGGAGCGGGCCTCGATGGTCTCCAGGTCGGCGAAGGCCTCGTCCCGGCGGCGCTGGGCGTCGGCCAGCTTCTCCTGGGCCAGACCCTCCTGGGCGCGGGCGTGCTGGACGTCCATCTCGACCGCCTCGCGGCGCTCCATCAGCTCCAGCGACTCGTCCTCCAGGATGCCCCGGCGGCGGGCCAGGGTCTCCAGCTCGTGCTGGAGGTCCACCGAGCGCTTGGCGTCGGCGGAGTCCAGCAGCGTGCGGTCCCGGTCCTCGCGGGCGCGGACCTGGTCGATCTCGGTGTCCAGCCGCTTGGCGTCCCGGTCCAGGTCGGCCAGCGTGGTCTCCACCGCCACCACCGCGTCCTTGCGGGTGCGCAGCTCCTGTTCGGCCGTCGTGATCTCGGCCAGCTCCGGCAGGGTGCGCCGCCGGTGGGTGGCGCGGTTCAGCTCGGCGTCGACCTCGGCGAGGTCGAGCAGCCGCTTCTGCACGGCGGGATCGGCTTTCACGCGGTGGTCCTCCCTGTCGCGGACGCGGCAAGCGTCCACGGATCGGTGCGTCGTGTGGAGACGTGGGCCTCGACGGTACCGGGGAATGCCCGGCGGATGACGTCGGCCGCCTGTGCGCACCACGGCCACTCGCTGGCCCAGTGCGCGACATCGACGAGCATGGGGGTGCCGGACTGGGCCAGGTGCTCCCCGGCGGGGTGGTGGCGCAGGTCGGCGGTGACGTAGGCGTCGACCCCCGCCCTGGTCGCGGCGGCGAGCAGCGAGTCGCCCGCGCCGCCGCAGACCGCGACCGTGCGCACCAGGCGTTCCGGCTCGCCCGCGGCGCGCACGCCCCATGCGGTCTCCGGCAGGGCCACCGCCACCCGCTGCACGAACGCGCCGAACGGCTCGGGCTCGGCCAGCTCGCCGATCCGGCCGATGCCGAGGCTGGACGGCTCCTCGGCCAGCTCGTGCAGGTCGTAGGCGGGGCTCTCGTACGGGTGCGCGGCGCGCAGCGCGGCCAGCACGGCCGCGCGCCGCCGCCGGGGCAGCACGGTCTCGATCTTGGTTTCCGGGCCGCGGTGCAGCTCGCCGCGAGCGCCGGCCGCGGGGTCCGCGGTGGCCAGCGGGCGGAACTGGGCGGTGCCCTCGGACAGGAACGCGGCCTCGCGGTAGCCGTCGCCGAGCTGGGCCGCGCCCGCGGCGAACAGCGCGGCCAGCAGCGCCTCGGTGTGCCCGGCCGGGACGACCACGCTCAGCGCGTCCACCGGGTCGGCGGGCTTGGCCTCCAGCGGTCCGGTGACCCGCAGGCCGAGCGCCTCGGCCAGCGCGTCGGAGACCCCGGGGTCGGCGGAGTCGGCGTTGGTGTGCGCGCAGAGCAGCCCGGCGCCGTTGCGGATCAGCTTGTGCACCAGGCGGCCCTTGGCGTCATCGGCCGGGACCCCGTGCACCCCGCGCAGCAGCAGCGGGTGGTGCGCGAGCACCAGCTGCGCGCCGATCTCCACGGCTTCGTCCACAGTGGACTCAACGGGATCGACGCAGACCAGCACCTTGCGCACCGGTTCGGCCGGGTCGCCGCACACCAGGCCGACCGCGTCCCAGGACTCGGCCAGCCGGGGCGGGTAGGCCGCCTCGATCGCCGCGACCACCTCGGCCAGGGTCGGGCTCATCCGCACACCACTTCTTCCTCCAGTGCCTTGAGCAGCACGGCCGCCTGCTCCGGCGGCCGGACCGCGACCCGCAGGTGGTCGGCGTCCAGGCCGGGGAAGGTGTCGGCCCGCCGCACCGCGACGCCCCGCTCCCGCAACCGGATCCGCACCCGTTCCCCGTCCCGCACCCGCAGCAGCAGGAACGGCCCCGCCGCCGGCCCGCACACCTGGATGCCGGGCAGCTCGGCCAGCGCCGCCGCCAGCGCCACCCGGTGCGCGACCCCCTCGTGCGCGGCGATCTCCGCCTCCCGCACGGCTTCCGGGGCGCAGCAGGCCGCCACCGCGGTCAGCACCAGGCTACTCACCGGCCACTGTGGACGAAGCGCGGCCAGCCGCCCGAGCAGCTCCGGCGCGCCGAGGGCGTACCCGGCGCGCAGCCCGGCCAGTCCCCAGGTCTTGGTCAGGCTGCGCAGCACGAGCAGACCTCGGATGTCTTCGCCCGCCACGGACTCCGGTTCGCCGGGCACCGCGTCCGCGAACGCCTCGTCCACCACCAGCACCCGCCCCGGCCGGGCCAGCGCGCGCAGCGTCTCGGCCGGGTGCAGCACCGAGGTGGGGTTGGTCGGGTTGCCCACCACCACCAGGTCGGCCTCCTCCGGCACCAGCTCCGGCCGCAGCGCGTAGCCGTCCTCGGCGCGCAGCTGCACCCTGGTCAGCGGCACCCCGGCGTCCAGCAGCGCCACGTCCGGCTCGGTGAAGGACGGGTGCACCACCGCGGCCAGCCGCGGCGCCAGCCTGGGCAGCAGCGCGAACCCCTCGGCCGCCCCGTTGAGGACCAGCACCTCCTCGGGCGAGCGGCCGTGCCGCCGGGCCGCCGCGGCCCGCGCGGCCAGGTCCTCCTCGGCCCCCGGGTAGCGGCCGAGGCCGTCCAGCGCCGCCGCCAGCCGCTCGCGCAGCCAGGCGGGCGGGCTGGGCAGGCGCACGTTGACCGCGAAGTCGGCCAGGCCGGGCGCGGCCTCGACATCGCCGTGGTGGCGGAGGAGGGCGCGCTCGGCGCTGTGGCTAGTCACAGTGGCAGGCTAAGTCATCGGATCTATAGCGTGACTCCATGACCGACCTCGACGGACTTTCCCGCCGCCGCCTGCTCGGCGTCTCCGCGGCCACCCTCGGCGGACTCGCCGTCGGCGCGGGCACCGCCGCCGCGTCGGCCAGGCCCGCGATCTTCTACGCCCCGCACCAGGACGACGAGTCGATCGCGATGGCCGGGTCGATCCGGGCGCACAAGGAGGCCGGGCGGCCGGTGTACCTGGTGCTGCTCACCAGGGGCGAGAACGGCGGGCTGATCGACATCATCAACGGCGGCTGCAACCTCGGTTCCGCCTGTCCTTCCGGCGATCCCGGCCACCGGATCCAGCTCAGCCTGGACGACGTGGTGGCCGCGCGCACCGCCGAGTTCACCGCGGCGGCCAAGCGGCTCGGCGTGGACAAGGTGATCAACATGCGGCAGCCGGACGGCGCGTGGACCGACTACCCGGCCTTCGTCGACTACGTCCGCAGGACCATCCTGGACTTCGAGTCCCGCTACCCCGGCGCCTCGCACAAGCTGGTCAGCGGCTGGCGGGACTACATCCACGGCGGCGACCCGACCCAGCCGAACAAGACGCACGCGGCCTGCCGGGACGCCGCGGAGAGCCTGCGCGGGCGGATCAGCGACTTCCGCTTCTACTGGGTCTACGGCTACACCTTCCCGCCGCAGGAGCGCACCGCGGACTACGTGCAGCCGCTCACCCCGGGCCAGCTGGCCCGCAAGCGCCAGGCGCTGGCCGAGTACTCGCGCTGGGACCCCGCCCGCGGCCGGTACGCGCTGGGCTACCACAGCGTGCGGTTGATGATCGATCCCGCCGCGGCCGACCCCAACGAGTACGTCGACCTGCCGAAGTAGCGCAGACTGGCCTGGTGCACCTCAGCTTCGTCTGCACCGGCAACATCTGCCGGTCCCCCATCGCCGCCATCGTCGTCCGCGAGCACCTGCGCCGCGCCGGACTCGACGGGCGGGTGACCGTGACCAGTGCGGGCACCGGGTCCTGGCACGTCGGCGAGCAGGCCGACCACCGGGCGCGCGCGGTGCTGGCCCGGCACGGCTACCCGACCGAGCACACCGCCGCGCAGGTCGGCCCCGCGCATTCGGCGGCGGACCTGTTCCTGGCGCTGGACTCCGGGCACCTGCGCGAGCTGCGCCGCCTGGTCACCGGCGAGGTCCGGCTGCTGCGCTCCTTCGACCCGGACGCCGGCGGCGACCTGGACGTGCCCGACCCGTACTACGGCGAGGACGCGGACTTCGAGGAGGTGCTGGCGATGGTGGAGGCGGCCACGCCGGGCCTGCTGGACTGGGTGCGGCAGAAGCTGTGACCGCGCCGATCGGCAGGCTCACCGGCAGCGAACCCGTGCACGTGCGCCCGGCGGGCGGCAGTGCGGCCGAGGTGTTCCGGGCCACCCTGGCCGACGGCCGGGAGGTCATCGCCAAGTCCGCGGCCGAGGGCAGCAGCGTGGCCGAGGCGGCCGGGCTGAGCTGGCTGGCGGCCGCGAACGCGGTGCCGATCCCGGCGGTGCACGGCCACGACGAGCGCTGGCTGGTGCTGGACTGGGTGCCGCCCGGCGAGCCGACGGCCGAGGCGGCCGAGCGGTTCGGGCGGCAGCTGGCCGCGCTGCACGCCAGCGGCGCGAGCGCGTTCGGCTGCCCGCCGCCGGGTGGTCCCACCGAGGCTTGGATCGGGGCCGCGCCGATGCGCAACGAGCCGACGCCGGACTGGCCGGAGTTCTTCGCCAGCTACCGCATCGAGCCCTACCTGCGCGCCGCGAACCTGCCCGACCCCCGGCCGGTGCGGGAGGTCTGCGACCGGATCGCCGAGCTCGCTGGGCCGCCGGAGCCACCGGCCCGGCTGCACGGCGACCTGTGGTCCGGCAACGTGCTCTGGGGCTCCGACGGGGTGCACCTGATCGACCCGGCCGCGCACGGCGGGCACCGGGAGAGCGACCTGGCCATGCTCCGGCTGTTCGGCTGCCCGCACCTGGACCGGATCCTGGGCGCCTACCAGGAGGTCGCGCCGCTGGCCGAGGGCTGGCGGGCGCGGGTGCCGCTGCACCAGCTGTTCCCACTGCTGGTGCACGTGGTGCTCTTCGGCGGCGACTACCCGGCACGCGCGGTCGAGGCGGCCAAGGCAGCGCTGGCCGGCAGGGGGCGGCCAGCGACCGGGTGACCGCGCCGCCTACCGTGGTGGGGTGCGTTGGAAGTTCCTGCTGCGACCGGGCTGGCTGGCCCTGATCGGGTTCGTGCTGCTGTTCTCCGCGGCCTGCCTGTGGATCCTGGCGCCCTGGCAGTTCCGGCAGGACCAGCGCCGGGAGGCGCAGAACGCCGCGATCACCGGCTCGCTGGACTCCCAGGCCGCCGACTACGAGACCGCGCTGCCGCCCGGCGCCAACCCGGCGGACAGGCAGTGGCAGCAGGTCAAGCTCACCGGGCGGTACCTGCCGGAGGCCGAGACGCTGGTCCGGCTGCGCAAGGCCGAGGGCAAGGCCGCCTTCGAGGTGCTCACCCCGCTGCGCCTGAACTCGGGACAGACCGTGGTGGTCAACCGGGGCTACATCAAGGTCGAGCAGGGCACCAAGCCGGTGGCCTACGACCCCGCGCCGGGTGGCGAGGTCACCGTGGTCGGCCGGGTGCGGGCCAGCGAGATCGACTCCAGCCGGCAGGAGGTGCTGGACCAGGACGGCAAGCGGCAGATCTACACCATCGACCCCACCGTGCTGGGCAAGGCCACCGGCCTGGACCTGCGGCCGGGCTACGTGCAGCTCAACGCCGGGCAGCCCGGCGTGCTCGGCCTGCTGCCGCTGCCGGAGCTGGTGTCCGGGCCGTACTTCTCCTACGCCCTGCAGTGGATCGCCTTCGGCATCATGGCCCCGGTCGGGCTGATCTTCCTGCTCTGGCGCGAGGCGCACCCCGAAGAGGACGAGGACGACGAGGACGGGGACGAGCCGTCAACCCCGGCGCCGACGCCCGCGGCGCAGACCGCCGATCGCTACGGCGGCCGCCGCTGAGGCCACCGCGGACAGCCCGCCGACCACCCTGGACAGCTCCACCGCCCTGGTGACGTGCCCGGCGTCCGGGTTGCGCCCGTCGCCGAGCACCGGCCGCTCCTCCGCGCCGTGCCGGTACACCGTGCGCCCGCCCAGCCGGATCTCCAGCGCGCCGGCGAAGGCCGCCTCCACCTGACCGGCGTTCGGGCTCGGGTGCGCCGAGGCGTCCAGCCGCCAGGTCCGCCAGGCGTGCTTGGCCGAACCGCCCACCACCGGCGCGCCCGCCGCGGTCAGCATCGCGGCCAGCCGGGACGGGACCAGGTTGACCACGTCGTCCAGCCGGGCCGCGGCCCAGCCGAAGTTGCGGTAGCGCGGCGAGCGGTGCCCGACCATCGCGTCCAGGGTGTTGACCGCCCGGTAGGCCAGCAGGCCGGGCACCCCGGCCACCGCGCCCCAGAACAGCGGGGCGACCTGCGCGTCCGAGGTGTTCTCCGCGACCGACTCCACGGTGGCCCTGGCCAGGCCCAGCGCGTCCAGCGCCTCCGGGTCGCGGCCGCACAGGTTCGGCAGCCGCTCCCTGGCCTCGGCCAGGTGCCCGCCGTCCAGCGCGCGGCCCATCAGCGTGCCCTCGTTGGCCAGCGAGCAGCCGCCCAGCACCGCCCAGGTGGCCACCGCGGTGGTCGCCGCCTGGGTCACCGGGGACCGCCTGCCCAGCTTCTCCGCGGCCACGCCGAGCAGCACCGCGCCCCCGGTCAGCACCAGCACGTGCGCCACCCCCGGCGCCCGGTGGTCCCGGTAGAGCAGCTTCTCCAGACCCGCGGCCACCGTGCCGAAGGCGGCCACCGGATGCCCGCGCCGCGGGTCCCCGACCACCACGTCGGCGGCCGCGCCCAGTAGCAGGCCGATCGCCCGAGCCGCGCCACTCATCCCCTGCCCCCCCTTGCCTCACGTGAAGTCTGACGGGTGACGTTAGCGCCCCCGGCGACCCAGGATTCTGCCCGGCCAGCCCCCAGCCTCTAATGTGGCCGTCCGTGACTCAAAGCGACCCAGCGGGCGGTGAGGGCCGGCTCCGGCTCTACTCCTACCTCAACGCTGAGCACACCAGGACCTACGTGGCGATCATGCGGCTGTTCACCGCGACGCTGCTGCCCGACCTGTCCCCGAACGAGGTCGCCGCCGCGTTGAAGCCGCTGGAGCGCGAGGGCCGCCTGGACATCGGCGAGTCCGACCCGGACACCGTGGCCGACCGGCTGAAACGGCTCAAGGACTGGGGAAACCTGGTGCAGGGGCGGCGGGAGACCATCGCGGCCAGCATCGCCGAGTTCGTCCGCGGCGCGTTCCGGTACCAGATCAACAAGCTCGCGGTGCGGGTGCAGCGGGACGTGGACGAGCTGCTCCGGGTGCCCGAGGGCGCGCGCGAGGTCTCCCGCGAGCTGCTGCCCGCGATCGAGCGCGGCCTGGCCAAGCTGGGCGGCACGTTGTCCCAGGCCATGGTCGCCGAGCGGCAGGCGCCGGGCTCGGCCAGCGCGAAGCGGGCCAAGGAGGAGCTGGCCGAGCAGGTCACCACGCTGTTCCTGCAGCACGCCGAGCTCGCGGTCACCGTGCGTGACTTCTACGCCTACCTCGGCCAGGTGGTCACCCGGTTCCACCTCGACCCGGAGGAGATCTCCGGCTTCCGCAACCTGCTGGTCGAGTACATCCAGATGGTCGTGGAGGACGTGCTGCGGCACACCCCGGCCATCGCCGAGTCGCTGGCCGGGCTGGCCAACGCCCGCGGCGAGCTGCTGCGCATCCTCGGCCCGACCGAACGCCTCGGCATCGCGGTGGAACGCGGGCGCGGCCGCTCGGAGACCGACTGGCGGGAGCTGACCGACTGGTTCGCCGACCGCCCCGGCCGTCCGAGCCAGGTCACCGCGCTGCGCGAGGCGACCGCCCGCGCCATCGGCTCGCTGCTGGCCAGCGTCAAGCGCGCCACCGCCGGCGGCGGGCTGCTGCCCAGCCGCCGGGCCGAGCTGCTGCAACTGGCCGGCTGGCTGGACGCGGCCGGTCCGCACCGCTCGCACGAGCTCTACGCGGCCGCCTTCGGCCTCTACTCCGCCCGGCACCTGCTGCCCGCGCCCGAACACGACGGCGACGACGAGCACACGCCCTGGCGGGACGGCCCGGTGGTGGAGGTGACGGTCAGCGTGCGCAGCCGGGGCGACCGCGGCGCCCGCGGCCGCGCCTCGCGCATCCAGGACGACCCGATGCTCCAGGAGACCCTGCTCGCCCAGGCCAGGGAGGCCGACCGGCAGCGGGCCGCCGCGGTGGCCGAGCTCTCCGCCGCCGCGCCCGCGCTGGCCACCAGCAACCTCTCCCCGGAGGCCCTCGAGGTGCTCTGCGAGCTGCTGACCATGGCCATGGCCCAGCGCGAGCGGGACACCGACACCGGCTCGGCCGCCGACCCGGTGCACGGGCTGCGGCTGACCATCGACCACGTTCCCGACCAGGTGACGCGGATCGCCACCTCGGGTGGGGTGCTGACCCTGCACCACGCGGCCGTCTCGCTGGGGGCGCGGCAGTGAGCCGCAAGCCGAGCGGGATCGGCATCCTGGACGAGCTCTCCGACATCGACGCGGCCAACGTCACCCGCTGCGCCCGCACCCTGCTGCGCCGCCCGCTGCTGCGCGCCGACGGCCCGGACGGCGACCTGCTGCCGCTGGTGTTCCGGCACCGCAACGCCCTGCACGACCTGTTCGCCTCGCTGCTGGGCTACCGCCTGGTCGTGCAGCGCCGCTACGCCCGGCTGTACAAGGCGGGCCCCGGCGCCGACCCCACCAGGGGCGAGCCCGGCCTGTCCCCGCGCGGCTACGCCTACGTCGCGCTGACCATGGCCGCGCTCACCGGCGTCGGCCGCCAGGTGCTGCTGTCCCGGCTGGTCACCGAGGTGCGCGCGGCCGCGGTGGAAGCGGGCATCGAGGTGGTCGACGACCTCGGCGACCGGCGCGCGCTGACCGCCGCGCTGCGCCACCTGCTCAGCCTCGGCGTGATCACCGAGACCGAGGGCTCGGTGTCCACCTGGTCCGGCGACGCCATCAGCGAAGCGCTGATCACCGTGGACACCGACGTGCTCGGCCACCTGCTGGCCGGACCGGTCGGCGACGTGGACACCCCGGAGGAGCTGGTGGCCAAGGCCGCCGAGGCCGGACCGGCCGGGATGGAGCAGACCACCGAGCACGCGGTGCGCCGCAAGCTGGTGGAGAACCCGGTGGTGCTGCACGCCGACCTGCCGCCGGAGCAGGCATCCTGGCTGAAGAAGAACCAGCGCCGCGAGTCGCTGCTGCTGGACCGCTGCTTCGGGCTGGTCACCGAGGCGCGGCTGGAGGGGATCGCGGTCACCGATCCCGAGGAGTACCTCACCGACCTGGCCTTCCCCTCCTCCGGCACGGTCGCCAGGGTCGCGCTGCTGTCCCTGCCGGAGCTGCTGGCCGAGCACGAGCCGCGCGCCGACGGCAGGCACCCGGTGTCCCGGCAGCGGTTGCAGCAGATCTGCGCCGAGCTGGTCGAGTCCTACCCGGCCGCCTGGTCCAAGCAGGCCACCGAGGACATCGACGGACTGGTCGACGAGGTGCTCGAACTGCTGGTCAACACCGGCCTGGCGCGCTGGGAGGAGCCGGACTGGCTGCTCTCCCCGGTCGCGCACCGGTGGGTGCCCGAACCCGATGACACCCCTGGCAGCAACACTGCCCAGGAAAAGGAAGAAGCACCGCCGCCGCCGGCGAGCTGGTCGCTCTTTGATGAGGAGGGACCCGCGTGAACCGCTGGCGGCTCAACCGGGGCGGCATCGTCAACATCTGGCAGTACGCCGAGCAGGAGTTCGACTTCTCCGGCGGCCGGGTGATCTTCCAGGGCACCAACGGCTCCGGCAAGTCCCGCACCCTGGAGCTGCTGCTGCCGCTGTGCCTGGACGGCGAGCTGCGGCAGATGGGTTCCAAGGGCTTCGACACGGTCAGCATCCGGCGACTGATGCTCGATGACTACCAGGGCGGCCCGAACCGGATCGGCTACGCCTGGATCGAGCTGGTGCGCACCGACGACGCCGGCCAGGACGAGTACCTGACCTGCGGCATCGGCGTGAAGGCGTCCAAGACCTCGCAGCAGGTCAGCGACTCCTGGCGGTTCATCACCCCGTGCCGGGTGGGCAAGGACGTCCTGCTGGTCGGCGCGGACCGGGTGCCGGTCGGACCGGGCCAGCTGCGCGAGCTGCTCGGCGCGGACGCGGTCCTGGAGGAAGCGGGCTTCCGGGCCCGGATCGCGGAAAGCGTCTACGGCGTGCCCGCCGACCGCTACGGCGACCTGCTGCACCTGCAACGCACCCTGCGCAACCCCGACGTCGGCCTCAAGGTCCTCGAAGGCCAGCTGGAGCAGATCCTCAGCGACGCGCTGCCGCCGCTGGAAGCCGGGCTGATCGAGCGGCTGGCCACCTCCTTCGACGACCTGGAGTCGATCAGGGAGAACATCGTCCGGCTGACCACCGCCGACGGCGCGCTGCGCACCTTCCTCACCGCCTACTCCGGCTACGCCCTGGCCGCGCTGCGCACCGCGGCCGAAGGCGTCAAGGCCGCGCACGACACCCTCCAGCGCCTGCTCGCCGAGCTGAGCAGGCTGGAACGCCGCAAGGCCACCGCGCAGCAGGAGCGCACCGCCGCCGACGCCCAGGTCGCCGCGCTCGAAGAGGCCGAGAGCGAACTGGCCATGCGGATCGAGGCGCTCAAGGCGCTGCCCGCCTACCAGGGCATGCGCGACCTGGCCGACCGGGAGAAGCTGGTCGCCAACACCCGCAAGGCCGCCGAGACCGCGCTGGAGGTGGCCAGCAGGCAGCGCGCCCAGGAGGACCGCGGCGTCGACTCGGTGCTCTCCGTGCTGGACCGCCTCGGCCGGGACACCGCCGCCGCGCAGGACCTGGCCGACCGGGCCGGTCAGCTGCTGCACACCGCCGGCCTGGACCGCGGCCTGTGCCCGGTGGTGCCGACCGTGCCGCCAGCCGAGGTCACCGAGACCACCGAGCCGGTCCGGGCCAAGCCGGAGGCCGAGGCCGCGCCGCTGTCGGTCACCCGCCGCGCCGTGCCCGAGCTCGACCCCGACGAGCTGCTGGCAGCGCTGGCCACCGCGGCCAACCAGGCCGCCGAGGCCGCCACCGAGGTGCGCCAGCGCGGCGCGCTCACCCTGATGCTGCACCAGCGGGCGGTGGAGTCCGACCGGGCGCTGCGCAAGGTCGAGGAGCTCCAGCGCAACGCCAAGGACGCCCAGATCGGGGCCACCGACGCCGCGGGCCGTCGCAACCAGACCGCGCAGGATCTGCGCGAACACGCCAGGCACTGGGCCAACCAGGTCCGCGAGTGGGCCGAGGCCGCGCCCGAGGGCGGCGCCGAGGTGGACCGGCCCGAGCCGCCGCAGCCGGAGAGCCTGGTGATCGACCGGGCCGGGGCGCGCGCGGTGCGCGAGGAGTTCCGCCAGTGGGGCACCCCGCACCTGCACTCCGCCACCCAGCGGGTGGTCGCCGCCGACCAGGCCTGCGCCACCGTCCGTGAGGCCATCCGGGAACGCGAGACCGAGCTCGCCGCCCTGCGCCGCGGCCAGGAACGCGCCCCGGAACTGCCCGCCGGTGACCGGCCGGCCGACCTGGGCGAGTCCTTCTACCGCCTGGTCGACTTCGCCGACCGCCTGCCCGAGGCCGAACGCGCGGGGCTGGAAGCCGCGATGCAGGCCAGCGGCCTGCTCACCGCCTGGGTCCGCGCCGACGGCACCCTGGCTCGCGCCGGCTCCGCCGAGGTGGTGGCCGGCGCCGCCGCGACCGCCCCCGGCCGCACCCTCGCCGATGCGCTGACCACCGCCGCCGAACCCGACAGCCCCGTCCCGGCCGACCTGGTCGGCTCGCTGCTGGCCGCGGTCGCGCTGGCCGGTCCCGGCGAGGACCTGCCGGACACCGCGCTGGCCCTGTCCACCGACGGCCGCTGGCGCGCGGGCGTGCTCTCTGGCTCCTCGGTCAAGGAGGCCGCCGAGCACATCGGCGCCGGGGCCCGAGAGGCCGCCCGGCAGCGGCGCATCCTCGGCCTGGAGGACGAGCTGGAGCAGCGGCGCGGCGAGCTGGCCACCGCCCAGCAGCGCCTGGAGACCCTGCGCAGGCAGGCCACCGGCTGGGAGAAGCACCTGGCCGCCTTCCCGCACGACGACGAGCTGATCGCCGCGCACGCCCGGCTGGCCGGGGCCAAGGAGAGCGCCGAGGAGGCCGAGCACCGCGCGCTGACCCTGCGCGAGGAGCACTCACACGCCGAGGACCACTGGCGGGCCGTGCAGTCCGAGCTGACCCACGCCGCCACCGAGGCCGGGCTCTCCGCCGACACCGCCGCGCTGGAACAGGCGCACCGGGCCGCCGAGCAGGTCCGCGGCACCGTGGACGGCCTCAAGGAGGCCCTCACCGAACGCTGCGCCGGCTCGATCCGCCAGCTGGCCGACGCCCTGCACAACCACCGGGTCGCCCTGGGCGACCGGGAGCAGGCCGAGGCGCAGGCGGAGTCCCGCTGCGCCGAGTACGCCGAGCAGGCGGCCGCGCTGGCCGAGCTGACCTCGGCCATCGGCGGCGAGGCCAAGCAGGTCGCCGAGTCACTGGCCGCGCTGGAGGCCGAGCACAAGCGGGCCAAGGCCGACCTGCCCGGCGCGCGCGAGCGGGTGGCCGAGGTCCGCGAGGAGGCCACCAAGATCGCCACCCTGCTGGAGACCAAGCAGCAGCAGCGCACTGGCCGCCAGCAGGAGGTCAGCACCGCCGAGGCGGCCTTCCGGGACACCCTGGCCGCCCCCGGCGTGTGGAGCGCCGCCCTGCCCGAGGCCGAACCGCCGGACACCGACAACCTGCTGGCCACCGCCGAACGCCTCGGCGCGGCCGAGGACCGCCGCCCGGCCAGCGAGGGCACCGTGATCGGCCGCCTCCAGGCACTCCAGTCGGCCCTGGCGGGCTCGCACAACATCACCGCCGAGACCACCGCCGGCATCCTCACCGTCACGGTCACCTCCGAGGACGGCCCGCGGCCGGTCGCCGACGCGGCAGCCCTGGTCGCCACCCGCCTCGCCGACCAGCGCGGCTACCTCGGCGAGCGCTACCAGGAGATCTTCTCCGACTACCTGATGCGCGACCTGGCCGAACGCCTGCGCAGCCAGATCGCGGTGGCCGAGGACCTGTGCCGCCGGATGAACGAGGTGCTCGACCGGGCCCGCTCCAGCCAGGGCGTGCACGTCCAGCTGGAATGGCGTCCTTCGGCCGCCCTGGACGAGGCCACCAGGGACGCCCTGGAGCTGGTCCGCACCCCCTTCGCCCAGCGCAGCCAGGACCAGGACGCCACCCTGCGCCGCGCCTTCACCGAACGCATCGAGGCCGAACGCGACGCCCACTCCGCCGGCTACGCCGAGATCCTGGGCCGCGCCCTGGACTACCGCTCCTGGTACTCCTTCACCGTCCGGGTGCGCGACACCGGCCCGGACAGCAAGCCCAGGGTCCGCCGCCTCCGCCAGCTCTCCTCCGGCGAGACCCGCCTGGTCTCCTACGTGACCCTCTTCGCCGCCGCGGCCAGCTTCTACGACGCGGTCAGCGCCAACGAGGAAGGCTGGCACCCGCTCCGCCTGGTCCTGCTGGACGAGGCATTCGAACGCCTCGACGACCCCACCATCGCCCGCATGCTGGGCCTGCTGGTCGACCTGGACATGGACTGGATCATCACCTGGCCCAGCGGCTGGGGGGTGTCCGGGAAGATCCCGCGCATGCACATCTACGACGTGCTCCGGCCCAAGAACGGCGGCGGCGTCGCCTGCACGCACACCACCTGGGACGGCGCGGGGTTGGACCGGGAGGACGCCTGATCACGACTAGAATGCGATAATGCAGGTGAGTCGAGTGTTGGAGGTGGAGGCGATGTCAGCTGCCATCGAGCACCCCATCGGCCCCTACACGGTTGAGGACTGGCTGGCGTTGGACCCTTCGGTGGACGGGTCCCGCCTCGAACTGATCTTGGGATACCTGCACGTGACTCCAGCTCCGACCGGCGAACACCAGTGGGCCGCCTCCATCCTCGTTCAGCTGCTACGCGAGACGCTGGTTTCGGCTGACCGGACTGACCTGTATGTGGTGCCCGCTGTGAACGTTCGGATCAGCACCCCGTGGCGGACCGCGCTGATCCCCGATGTGGTCGTGCTCGATGTCAAACCGCGTGGCGTGAGCTTCGCTCCGGACAACCTCCAGCTGGCGGTGGAAATCTGGTCGCCGGGCAACGATCGCGCGGAGCGGGAGACCAAGCTCTCCGCTTACGCCGGTGCCGGGGTCCCCTTCGTCTGGACCTTGGAGCAGGACAAGCTGGGCGCGATGACGGTCACCGCCTATCGGCTCGACAAGGGCAAGTACGTGGAAGAGTCGCAGGTCAAGCCGGGTTCCTGGGCCACGATCACCGCAGCGCCGGTCCCGGTGCGCCTGGACCCTGCGCAGCTCACCGTCTAGCTGTCCCAGTTCCGGCGGCGGCCCAGGATCGCCAGCAGCCGGGTCTGGTCGTCGGCGTCCGCCGGCACCTCAACCGGCTCGCCGAAGTACTGCCCGTCAGCGAACTCATCCGCCTTCGGCAGCACCCTGGCCAGCGCGAACTCCACCAGCTGCGCCGGCAGCCGGTCATCGGACCCGATCGCCTTGGCCAGGTCCCAGCTGTGCACCACCGCGTCCAGGGTCATCTCCGCGCAGTAGTCGGTCACCGGGCTCGGCCCGTAGGACAGCGCGACCGTGCCCGCCAGCGCGCCCGGCTGGTTGAACGCCACCCTGGCCTGCTCGGCCGCCTTGGCCCACACCCCGGCCGGGTCATCGCCGAGCACGTCGCCGTCGAACTCCGCGCCGACCTCCTCCGGGCTCCGCCGCTGCGTGACCAGGGCGGGCACCCACAGCTGCTCGCCGGTGAGATGACCGACCAGGTCGCGCACCGACCACTCCGCGCACGGGGTCGGGGCGTCCCAGGCCGGACCGCGGACCGCGTGCACCAGCCCGCCGAAGAGGTCCAGCGCTTCCGCGTGGCGGGACAGCAGTGCCGTCGTCATGGAGTCCCCCTTCCCGGGCGGTAACCTCTTAAAACTGAATCTCGTCGTCCATTCGTAGGGTTATGGCGATAAGTGCGCGCGTCCTAGCGTCCAAACTCAACTGCCGCATCCACCCTGCTGCGCGCAGTGCATCTCGGCGAAAATGCGAGAGGACGGACATGTCCGTATCACGGCGGATCCCCATCGCGGGCGTGGTGGCCGCGCTGGCGACCAGTGCCCTGTTGTTGTTCCAGCAGACCGGGGCCCCTGCGCCCGAACCAGCCGCCAAGGCCGACAGCGCCCAGGCCGAGCAGAAGCAGGCGATGTTCGTCTACCGCGTCGTGGACGCGGTCAAGGACTCCGAGCGCCTCATCCAGGTCGGCTCGGACGTGCTGGAGCAGCGTGACGGCGACGACCTGTTCGTGCTGGGCAACGCCGAGGAGGCGAGCCGCCTGGCCAAGGCCGGGTTCAGCACCAAGGTCGAGTCGGTCATGGCGCCGGCGCCGTGGGCCGCGCCCAAGACGCACAACAACAGCGAGCCGCTGGGCGTCAACGACATCAACGAGACCTACTACGGCGGCTACCGCACCGTCCGGGCGCACCACTCGCACCTGGACAAGGTGCTCGCCGACTACCCCGCGCTGTCCACCGGCGTGACCTACGGGCAGTCCTGGCGCAAGAGCACCGGCAAGCCCAACGGCTACGACCTGCGCGCCATCTGCCTGACCAAGAAGCAGGCCGGGGACTGCGCGCTGAACACCAGCGCGCCGAAGCCGCGCTTCTTCCTGATGGCCCAGATCCACGCCCGCGAGATCACCACCGGTGACATGGCCTGGCGGTGGATCGACCACCTGACCCAGGGCTACGGCAAGGACGCCGAGGTCACCAAGCTGATGGACACCACCGAGATGTGGGTCGTCCCGATCACCAACCCGGACGGCGTGGACATCGTCCAGCAGGGCGGCAGCTCGCCGCGCCTGCAGCGCAAGAACGCCAACAACACCAACGGTTCCTGCGGCACCGGCGGCCAGATCGGCATCGACCTCAACCGCAACGCCAACTCCCACTACGGCCAGGCGGGCACCTCGACCAACCCGTGTGCCGAGACCTACCGCGGCCCGCGCGCGGACTCCGAGATCGAGCTGAACTCGCTGCAGTCGCTGTTCACCAAGCTCTACCCGGACAAGCGCGGCGACGGTGACACCACTCCCGCGGCCAAGGACACCAAGGGTCTGATGATCACCTTCCACAGCTACACCAACGGGATCATCTTCCCCTGGGCGCACCGGGCCAACACCTACACCGGCAACGACGCCAGCCTGCGCCGGATGGCCAAGGACATGGCCGGCATCACCGGCTACACCTACGGCACCGCGCCGCAGGTCGTCGGCTACGCCGCCTCCGGTGGCACCGAGGACTGGCTCTACGACAAGCTCGGCGTGCCCGGTTTCACCTTCGAGATCGGCCCGGCCAGCGGCACCTGCGGTGGCTTCCTGCCGCCGTACTCCTGCCAGACCAGCACCTTCTGGCCGAAGATCAAGCCGGCCCTGATGTACGCCGCCAAGCAGGCCGCGGCGCCGTACGCCAGCTGACCCGCTCCACGGGAAACCGGGGCGCCCCGCATCTCCACGCGGGGCGCCCCGGCCCATGTCCGGAGCAGGTCAGCGCACCTGGGCCTCGTGCACCCGCACGCCGGTCAGCGAGCGCACGAAGCTGGCGCCGAAGGCCGAGGACGGCGTGTGCGTCCCGCTGGCCACCTCGCCGGTGCGGATCCGCTGCACCGCGCGCACCACCGCGTCCGCGGTCAGCTCGTAGCCCTCCGGCGCGGTCAGGGTCCGGCTCACCGTGCGCCCCTGCGCGTCCCGCACCTGGCCCCACACCTCGGAGCTGGCCGCGGCCCGCTCCGACTCGTTCGGCCCGGCGACCCGGTTGGCCAGCGCGGTCAGTCCCTTGCGCACCAACGAGTTGCGGAACACCGGCAGCACGTACCGCTGCGCCTTGAACAGCGGGGCGGGCACGCCGAGTGCGGCGTAGACCACGATGTTGGGGATGCCGGTGGAGCGGTAGGCGGTGCTCACATCGCCCCACGGGATGGAGATGACCTCGCGGCGCTTGCCCGGGAAGTCCACCGAGCGCACCCGCCACCCCGGCGGCACCGGCCGGATCTCCCCGTTGATCCGCGCCCGGCCGCCAAGACCGAGTGACTCCACCGTGGTGCGCAGCGTGCCGGCGCTGGCGCTGGCCATCCCGGCGAAGGCGAGTTCCAGGTGGGTGGCGCCGGGCAGGTCCGCGGCCAGCATCGCGGCCAGGCAGTCGGTGGGCACCACGTCGAACCCGGCGCCCGGCAGCAGCACCACCCCGGCCCGCTCGGCCTCGGCGGAACGCTGCGCGATCTGCTCGAACACCGCGATCTCACCGGTGATGTCCAGGTAGTTGACCTTGGCGTCCAGGCAGGCCCGCACCATCGGCGCGGCGGTGGCCGAGAACGGCCCCGCGCAGTGCGCCACGGTGTCCACCCCGTCCAGGTGCCCGGCCAGCCGCTCGTCCAGCCCGAACACCCGGTACGGCAGCCCCAGCCGCTCGGCCAGCGGGACCACCTTCTCGGCGGCCCGGCCCGCGAGCACCGGTGTCTCGCCGCGGCGCACCGCCAGCTCCGCGATCAGCTGCCCGGTGTAGCCGTTGGCCCCGTACACCATCCACGTCATGCCCAGCAGCATGCCCAATTCGAACGGGAGTTACCAGGGGGTAGCCATGCCGCTGCCCGAAAGACCTGCCGCGGCCCGGACGGGTGAGGGGACGCCCGTCCGGGCCGCGTGCAGGGTTTCGCCAGTTGGTCCGTGTGCCCCGTGGTGCCAGTGGGACATACGGACCGGAGCCTCATGACGCCTCAACGGATGTGACCTGCGGAACATCCCACCGCTCAGTTCGGCGTGCTGGCCACCAGCTCGGTGAACCGCTCCACCAGCTGTGCTCGCCCGCCGGGCGCGACCACGCCCCAGCCGACCCCGTCACCGCGACTGGGCAGGTAGGTGACGTACCGCCCGCCGGCCACGTCGAAGTAGTCCACCGGCGAGGGCGTGACCTGCCGCCGCCCGTGCCGGTCCCGCCCGGCGGCCCGGAACTGCCCGGCGCCCAGCCGGGGCTCGGCGAACAGCCGTCGCACCCTGGCCAGCTCCGCGCTCCGCCCGGCGGCGGACCCCGCGGTCTCCAGGTAGCCGTCGCCGGACTGGCCGCGGCCACTGCTGTTGAGGTCCTCCAGCGGCACCGAGTAGGTCGGTATCCGCAGCGGCTGGGCCTCCGGCAGCACCCCGGCCACCGCCGATGCCAGCTCCCTGGCGTCGATCGGCTGCAGGTGCAACTGTTCCCCGGTGAGCACCGCCAGCAGCGCGTCCCGGCCGCTGGCCACCGCCAGCACGGACTGGGTCGGCGCGTCCGGCTCCGGCGTGAACCAGCCGTAGAGCTCCCGGTGCGCCCGCACGATGAGGTGCATGGCCGCCTTCAGGTCCGGGTGCACCTGCCGCCCGTCGAACAGCCCAGCCCGCATCAACTCCTCGATCGCGGGCCGCCCCAGCTCCAGCCGCTCGGCCATGGTCGCCCCGGGTGAGGGCGTGAGCAGCGCGTTGTGTTTGTCCCCGATCTCCTCTGCTTCCCAGACCAGGTCGTAGGCGAGCGCGGACAACGTGACAGCGGAACGCAGCATCACTACTCGCCGATCACCGGCGGAGCCACGGACCGGTTGTCCCCGAAGATGTCCTCGGTCTCCATCAGGAACGAGGCCCGCTCATGCTCCTCGTCCTCCTCCTTGCGCCCGGCCCCCGCGCCGCCCATGGGCATGCCACCCATCCCCGGCGCCCCAGCCCGCCCGGCGCCACCGGCCCCAGCGGGCCCGAACCCGCCACCAGCCCGGCCAACCCCGGCACTCCCCCCGACCCCAGGCCCACCAGCGGTCCCGCCACCAGCGCCACCGAACCCACCACCGAAGGCACCCCCGGCGAACCCACCACCGGCCCCACCCCCGAAGCCACCGCCACCACCGCCAGTCCCACCGCCGGTGCCGCCACCCCCTGGCATCACCGGAACGTCATTGGACGCGTACCCCGCGGTCCCGGTCTGATCCCGGGGCGGCTCGATCGGCCCCGGCACCACCCCGATCGGCACCTCACCGGTCCCCCCACCACCAGTCCCGCCACCACCACCAGCGCCACCACCGGCGCCGCCGCCAGTCCCGCCACCGCCAGTCCCGCCGCCGTAGCCACCCCCGCCGCCACCGCCGCCGAACTGCCCGAAACCGCCGCCCTGCCCACCTTGGAAGCCCCCGCCCCCGCCCCCAGGACCACCGGGCCCGCCAGGACCGCCAGGTCCCCCCGGGCCGCCGGGACCGCCCGGCTTGACCACGGAGACATCACCGCCGACCTCCGGCGGCGTCATCCAGGTCGGCAACGACTGCACGTTGCCGTCGGTGCGCACGCCATACCCGGCATAAACCCGCTGATTGTCCCCGGTCGCGGCCTTGAACTTCTCAATTTCCGCGTCGAGGTTGGTGGAGAACGGGTAAATCTTGTTCGCCAGGTTGTTCTGCGGCGGATCCGTCGGCACCGGCTTCAACTGGTTCTTGCACCCGAACCAGTCATTGCCCTGCTGACCAACGGCCTTGGCAGTCGCCCCAGCCATCGCTTTCGCGTGATCGGCGAACGCGGCCAGCGGACTGAACTGCTGCCGCGCCGCATCCGCCGCCTTGCCCTCCCACACCCCGTGCGAGTCCCGGATGACCTTCTCCACCAGCCCCCGAACCTCGTCGTACTGCTTGCCGACCTTGTCCCAGGTCTGCTGAATGGGTGAGATCCCCGGCCCAGGCCCCTTGCCTTCCTGGAACCACTTGTAGATCTGATCCCCGCGAATACCTTCCGGCCGCGGCGTGTCAATGGACCACATACTGGCCCCGGCCGCGCCCCCGGCACCGACCAAAGCCCCAATCCCGATGACCAGCAATGGAATTGGCATCAGTTTCCCCCCTTCAACGTGGCGACCACCATCTCGCCGATCGCCAGAGTCCGCTGGCACGGATTGGCATAGTCCGCCGCCGACACCGACAGCCGGGTGTCAACGGAAACCATCGTCTTCTGCGCCGTGCCGATCTCCAGTGCGCACAACCCCATGTTCCGGGCGTCCGAGTCGAGCGCGATCACCCCCGGGTAGCCCCCCACCCGCACCGGCTCCCACACCTTGAAGGTCGACTTGCGCGCGTAGAACTGCGCGATGCCGCCGATCTGGTTGTTCACCGTGATCGCGA
Organism: Crossiella sp. CA-258035; assembly: GCF_030064675.1. GTDB lineage: Bacteria > Actinomycetota > Actinomycetes > Mycobacteriales > Pseudonocardiaceae > Crossiella. The sequence continues at coordinate 1,769,804 of NZ_CP116413.1, read as the reverse complement.
GGTTGTTCTTCGCCGCGGTGTCCGTGGCCTTCCAGTTGCAGGATGGACCGAGCGCGCTCTCCCGCACTTCACCGGGCAAGCCCCCGGCAACCTGCTTGGCCTGCTCGGTGGTGAGCATGCCGCACGGGTTGGTGGCGAACCGGTTGGTGTCCAGGTCCGGAGACGGCACCGCGGGCGCGTCACTCGGCGCGGAACTCGCCGGGGGGCTGCCGCCACTCGTCGCCGGAAGCGTGGTGCTCGGGGCAGGCGGGCCGTCACAGCCGGCGAGCAACACCCCGGCGACCGCGCCGAGCACAATCAGCGCACGAGTTCCTCGACCGGTCACAATCAGCCCCCTGGCTTCAGCTTGTTCTGGTTGACGCCTTCGGTCCCGGCATACTGGTCACGGGCCGACTTCAGCTTCTGGATCATCGTATCCAGGGCGGCGTGATACGCCCGGTTGGCTTTGGTGTGCGTGCCATCCCGGTCGGAGATGGTGCGCTCGATGATCTGCTTGATCGCGTTCTGGCTGTACTGCTCTTCGCTGGGCGCGTTCGCCATCCGGTTGGTCTCCCGCGCCATCAGATCGATGGCGTTGACCTTGTCCCTGGCCTCCGTCAGCCCCTTGATCAGGTTGTCCAGCTGCGCCACATCGACCGTGAACTTCGTGCCCCCGCCGAAGTCGATCGTCGCCTTCGCATCGCGAGGCCCCATGGCAAATCCCCCCGTCCCCTGGCAAATCTCCCCAACGGACAGTAACGCGATCACAGCGACGTCACGACCGCTTCCCCACTGATCCACACGTATTCGCGATCACATCACCCGAATGGCGGCTATCAGTTCCGGAGACAGCACGAGACGAATCCACAATAGAGGCTCCGACCAGCGAAAATCTCCGTTTCCTTGTCAGCAGGGCAGGTGCTGGGACCGGCCCGCCGGGAGCCGGCCCCAGCGGATCACCACCTCATCGACAGCACCAGCACGGCGAGCAGGATCCCGACCAGCAGACCGCCCAGGCCCCAGACCAGGTTGGCGCGGGTAGGTCTGGGTTGGGCCGGGCATGTCGCGCGGGCGGACTGGAGGCCGGTGGCGCGGTGGTGGTCAGCTCCATCGGTGTGGACGGTCCGCCGCGTTCGAGCATTCCCGCCGGGTTCCGGGGCACAGGCGGCAGGCCGGGCTGGTGCTGGTCGAGTTCGGCCGGGTCCGCTGTCACGATCTCGCCTGCGGGCAGCTGGGCCAGGGTCTGGCGGACCGTGATCCAGTCGTCGATCAGCGGTGGTGGGGCGCCGAAGGCGGTCAGCATGCCCATCAGGTGCTGGTCCTTGGGCAGCCTCAGGTCCTTGGGGGACTTCGCCGGGACGCAGTGGCTGCGGATGGTGGTGAAGGCCACCGGGTAGCCGGCGACCGTGGCCCGCAGTTCCAGGTCCCGGAAGCTCACCCCGACCGCTTTCTTGATCGCCATCATGGCCGCGCGGAACTGCTCGACGCTGCGCACGGACTCCGGCCGCGGCCAGGTGGCGACGTTGGTCCTGGGCTCCATCGGCGGGGCGATCCGGCCGCTGAGCCTGCGCACCTCGGCGACCCTGGACCGGATCGCCTCGGCCTGCTCGGTCTCGGCGTCCAGGCGGGGCGCGGGCGCGCTGAAGTTGTCCGGGCGCTCGATGTCCTTCCGGTAGTTGCGCAGGTACAAGGCCTCGAACTCGGCCTCGATCTTCGCCAGTCCGGTCCCGGCCTGATCCGGTGCGCCCGCGGGCTCCGCGCTGCCGCGGAACAGGTCGCCGACCTGCTGGCGGAGCGCGTCCTCGTCCGGCACCAGGTCGAAGTAGGCCTCCAGCACTCGCCAGGTCGGCGCCGCCACGCCGAACTCGATGTCGTCGATGATCTGGACCGAGGTGTCGGCGAAGTCGGCGACCACGCCGGTGTCGACCTGGGCCCGGCTGCGCACTCGTTGAAGCAGCAACCCCAGCTCACGGGAGCCGATGGGTTGCGCCTGCCCGCCATTCGGGGTGGCGTTGTTCGTCATCTCGGGTACGGATCTTTCTGTCCTGGTCAGCGCCGGGGGGAAACCGTGGCCGGGTCCGGTCCGAACCGCTGGGCCAGCTCCGCGCACAGCCCGCCGAGCGCGATCACGATGGTCGCCGCGGTGACCGGCGTGGCGCCGAGCGCCGACAGCACCGAGGTGCCGGCCAGGGCGATCAGCCAGGTCAGCAGGCCCAACGGCGGCGTCGGGGCGGGCCACGGGACTGGCAGTGGTGCGATCATGATCGAATTACTCCTTTCCGGCGCATGCAACATGCGCTGTACGCATTGCGGACAGCAATGCGTGATCTTGGGAACCGCTACCCCGGGGTGCGCTCTCGGGAGCGGACACCTAGCTCCCCGGGTTCTCGCAGTAGTCGTCATCATGGCCGAATTCCGGCGTTCCGCCATCCAATACCGGGCATTTCTTGCCACTCAGGCAAGAGGACCACCCGAATGCCGGATACCAAACACGGTAGCCGCGCAAGCACTCGCAAGCATCACCAGATCGGGTGTTTACGCAGGTCAGGCAGCCGGTCAGCAGAATGAACAAAGACGAACGTGCAGCGATGTTCAGCACCAGCCCCAAGAAACAGGTTCGGCTGCGCCGAGTTGCCTCCCCGGCACGACGAGCGGTCCGCCACCCAATCAGCGGAGCACCGCCGCATTGGTTGATGATTGGACAAGCATTGCCAATGGGTCAACGAGAACTGGCGGATGAATCCACCGGGATTCCGCGCGCGGACCAGCAGACAAGAACAGGCCCGGGTCTCGTGACGACTGACGTCACGTGACCCGGGCCTGTCCGGCGTCGAGCGGTGCTACCTGGTGGGCACAGTTGGTTTCGAACCAACGACCCCTCGCTTGTAAGGCGAGTGCTCTCCCACTGAGCTATGCGCCCCCGCAGCGGCCCCGAGCGTACCGCCCGGGGCGCTGCGCGATCTTGCGGTTCAGCTGGCCAGCTCGGTCAGCGCCTTCTTCCACGCGGACTGGTCACGGGCTTCGCCGGGGCCGTTGACCTCGGCGAAGCGGACGATGCCGTCCTTGTCGATCAGGAAGGTGCCGCGGACGGCGAAGCCGGCGGTGTCGTTGAAGACGCCGTAGGACTTGGCGACCTCGCCGTGCGGCCAGAAGTCGGACAGCAGCGGGAAGGTGTAGCCCTCCTGCGCCGCCCACGCCTTGAGGCTGAACGGGGTGTCCACGGACACACCGATCACCTGCACGGCGTCGTTCTGGTAGTCGCCGATCTCGTCCCGGACCTGGCACAGCTCACCGGTGCAGATGCCGCTGAACGCGAAGGGGTAGAACACGAGCAGGACGTTCTTCTCGCCGCGGAACGAGGAGAGGGTGACCTTCTCCTTGTTGCTGTCCGGCAGCGTGAAGTCCGGGGCCTGCGTACCGACCTCGATCGTCATCGAGCACTCTCCTGGGAGTCTGGCTGGCTTCAGCGAGCCAGCCTAGACCCTCAGGGAGAACTCACAGACTTGGTCTCAGCGCTTGGGCTTCCCGGCCCGAGCGCCGACCAGCCGGGTGGCCGTCCAGCCCTCCGACACCGACAGTGTCGAGGTGACGGACAGTCCTGCCGTGCTGGACGCGTCGCCGACGTCACTCGGCTCCACGTAGCCCGGCTTTCCGGTCTTGGGTGTCAGCAGCCAGATCACGCCCTCGTCGGCGAGTGGTGTGATGGCGTCGACGAGGTCGTCGGTGAGATCACCGTCACCCTCCCGCCACCAGTACAGCACCACGTCGATGACTTCCTGCGCGTCCTCGTCGAGGAGTTCGCCTCCACAGCGCTCCTCCACGGCGGCGCGGATGTCGTCATCGACATCCTCGTCCCAGCCGAGTTCCTGGACCACCATGTCCGGCTCAATACCGAGCCTCTCGGCGACGCCGACCTTTTCAGCGCCTTCCGCGGCGACCACGAGTGTCACTCCTCCAACTACGCGAGTGCGGCAAGCCGTACGGCCGCCGCACTGGTGTGTCCAACCGATCCCGGCTAGCGAACACTGCGAGTGGCCACCTGCGCAACTGCACGAGGCGGGACACGCCGGAATGGCTTCCCAACTGGCGGCATCTGGCTGCCCTCGATCGGACTATTGACAGTTACCGGCCGGTAGCGGTGACGCGCGTGCGCGCACGCGTAAGGATGGGGGACGATGACACGGCAGCGCCAACGCGTGGGATGCTCACCTGACACCGCGTGGCCGAGAAAGGCTGCCCCGAAACTGACGACGAAGCATGGCGAGGAGAACCCTTGGCCCCGCAGAACACCGGCGCCGGCACCCCTGAGCGGGTGCGCGTCATCCGCGACGGGCTGGCCGCCCACCTGCCGGACATCGATCCGGAGGAGACCGCCGAGTGGCTGGAGTCCTTCGACGCCGTCCTCGCCGGGGCCGGTCAGCAGCGCGCCCGGTACCTGATGCTCCGGCTGCTGGAACGTGCTCGTGAGAGCCACGTCGGCGTACCCTCGCTGACCAGCACCGACTACGTGAACACCATCCCCACCGAGCGGGAGCCCTGGTTCCCCGGCGATGAGGAGACCGAGCGCCGCTACCGGGCGTTCATCCGCTGGAACGCCGCGGTGATGGTGCACCGCGCCCAGCGGCCCGGCGTCGGTGTCGGTGGTCACATCTCCACCTACGCCTCCTCCGCCGCGCTCTACGAGGTCGGCTTCAACTGGTTCTTCCGTGGCAAGGACCATCCCGGCGGCGGCGACCAGCTCTTCATCCAGGGCCACGCCTCCCCCGGCATCTACGCCCGTGCCTTCCTGGAAGGCCGGCTCTCCGCCGAGCAGCTCGACGGCTTCCGGCAGGAGTTGTCGCACGCCGGGCCGGGTGGCGGCCTGCCGTCCTACCCGCACCCGCGGCTGATGCCGAACTTCTGGGAGTTCCCCACGGTGTCCATGGGCCTCGGCCCGATGAACGCCATCTACCAGGCCCGGTTCAACCGGTACATGCACGACCGCGGGCTGGCCGACACCTCGCAGCAGCGGGTGTGGGCCTTCCTCGGCGACGGCGAGATGGACGAGCCGGAGTCGCGTGGCCTGATCCACGTCGCGGCCTCCGAGGGCCTGGACAACCTGACCTTCGTGATCAACTGCAACCTGCAGCGCCTGGACGGGCCGGTGCGCGGCAACGGCAAGATCATCCAGGAGCTGGAGTCGTTCTTCCGCGGCGCGGGCTGGAACGTGATCAAGGTCGTCTGGGGCCGGGAGTGGGACGCGCTGCTGCACGCCGACCGCGACGGCGCCCTGGTCAACCTGATGAACACCACGCCGGACGGCGACTTCCAGACCTATAAGGCCAACGACGGCGCCTACGTGCGTGAGCACTTCTTCGGCCGCGACCCGCGGACCAAGGAGCTGGTCACCCCCTACAGCGACCAGGACATCTGGAACCTCAAGCGCGGCGGGCACGACTACCGCAAGGTGTACGCGGCCTACAAGGCGGCCACCGAGCACCACGGCCAGCCCACGGTCATCCTGGCCAAGACCATCAAGGGCTACGGCCTCGGCCCGCAGTTCGAGGCGCGCAACGCCACGCACCAGATGAAGAAGCTCACCCTCGACGACCTGAAGCGCTTCCGCGACACCCAGCGGATCCCGATCACCGACGCCGAGCTCGACCGCGACCCGTACCTGCCGCCGTACTACCACCCCGGCAAGGACTCCGCGGAGATCCAGTACCTGCTGGACCGCCGTCGTCAGCTGGGTGGTTCGGCGCCCGCCCGCCGGGTCAAGGACAAGCCGCTGGTGCTGCCCGGCGACAAGGTCTACGAGGTCATCCAGCGCGGGTCCGGCAAGCAGGAGGTGGCCACCACCATGGCCTTCGTCCGGCTGGTCAAGGACCTGGCGAAGGACCCGGAGATCGGCCCCCGGCTCGTCCCGATCATCCCGGACGAGGCGCGGACCTTCGGCATGGACTCCATGTTCCCGACGCAGAAGATCTACAACCCGCACGGTCAGCTGTACACCTCGGTGGACGCCAAGCTGATGCTCGCCTACAAGGAGAGCGAGAAGGGTCAGATCCTGCACGAGGGGATCAACGAGGCCGGGTCGACCGCCTCGTTCACCGCGGCGGGCACCTCCTACGCCACGCACGGCGAGCCGATGATCCCGATCTACATCTTCTACTCGATGTTCGGGTTCCAGCGCACCGGCGACGGCCTGTGGGCGGCGGCGGACCAGATGGCCCGCGGCTTCGTGCTCGGCGCCACCGCCGGTCGCACCACGCTGACCGGTGAGGGCCTGCAGCACAACGACGGGCACTCGCAGCTGCTGGCCTACACCAACCCCGCGGTGGTGGCCTACGACCCGGCCTACGGGTACGAGGTGGCGCACATCGTCAAGGACGGTCTGCGCCGGATGTACGGCGAGAACTCCGAGGACATCTTCTACTACCTCACCGTCTACAACGACCCGTACGTCCAGCCCGCCCAGCCTGCGGACCTGGACGTGGACGGCCTGCTCCGCGGCCTGTACCGGGTCAAGCGGGCCGAGGGCCAGGGCCAGCTGCGGGCCCAGGTGCTGGCCTCCGGTGTGGCGCTGCCGTGGGCGACGCGCGCGCAGGAGCTGCTGGCCCAGGACTGGGGCGTGCACGCCGATGTGTGGTCGGCCACCTCGTGGTCGGAGCTGCGCCGCGAGGCGGTGGCGATCGAGCGGGAGAACCTGCTGCACCCGGACCAGACTCCCCGGGTGCCGTACATCACCCAGGCGCTGGCCGAGGGTGAGGGCCCCGTGGTCGCGGTGTCGGACTGGATGCGCGCGGTGCCGGACCTGATCCGGCCGTGGGTGCCCACCGACATGCTGACCCTGGGCACCGACGGGTTCGGTTTCTCCGACACCCGCCCGGCCGCCCGCCGCCACTTCCTGGTCGACGCCGAGTCGATCACGGTGGCCACGCTGGCCGCGCTGGCCAAGCGCGGTGAGGTGGAGCGGTCGGTGGTCGCCGAGGCGGCACGCAAGTACCGCATCGACGACGTGCAGGCCGCCGGTCCGCAGACCTCGGACCCCGGTTCCGCCTGAGCGAACGCGAAGAAGGGGCTCCCCGGTGGTGGGGAGCCCCTTCTCGTTGTGCGGGTCAGCTCAGACGCAGTGCGGCGCGGGCGCGGTCTTCACCAGGCCGAAGTCCGCGCGCGGGTCCAGCAGCAGTGGGACCAGCTTGCCGGCTTCCTGGTGGCGCGGCACGATCCGGCCGCCGGGCGCCGACACCGAGAAGATGCCGTGCAGGCCCAGCACCTCGCGGTGCGCGGCGAACTGCTCGGCGGTCAGCCGGTACCCGCAGGCCGGGTTCTTGTCCACGTCCTCGGGCTTGGCCGGCTCGTTGTCCGCGCCGCCGAAGTAGACCGGGCCCTGGCCGAGCACCGCGGCCAGCCTGCTCTTGGCCACCGCGAGCTGGATCGACACCCACCGGTCGGCGACCAGCTTGAGGGTGCCCGCGACCGCGGCCAGCTGACCCTGCACCCGGCGGCGCTGGTTGAGCGCTGGATCGGCGGCCTCGGCCGGGTCCTTGGCGTCCACCTTGGTCTCCAGCAGCATGCCGACCGCGTGCTTGAGGCCCGCGGTGTTGCGCAGGATGCGTTCCTGGCCGTCACCGGCGACCTGGCGGATCGGCTTGCCGGTGACCGGGTCGGTCCAGATGCCGTACTCGCCGGTGCTCTGGCCCGCGCGCTCCACGTGCGGCTTGGCGTAGTCCTTGGACAGCGCGACCGATTCGTCGTGCAGGTGGCCGTCCACGTTGAGGTTGCGGGACCACAGGTACAGCACGTCCTTGTCGTAGACCTTGGGCGTGGCGCCGTACTCGTGCAGGTCGTGGATGACCTCCGGGCGGTAGTCCTTGATCACCTTCGCCAGTGCCTTCGCCTCCGGGGAGACCAGCAGCAGGTGGTCGCGGTTGATGTCCACGCCCTTGGCGTTGGTGCGGGTGTCCGCGGCCCGGCCGTCCGGGTTGGCGGTGGGCACGAACAGGTAGCGCACCTTGGGGTCCGGGCGCTGGAAGGCCAGGTCGCGCAGCTTGCTCAGGCAGCCCTCGCGGCCGGAGGGCTCGTCGCCGTGCTGGGAGCAGATGAACAGCACGGTGCTGATGGCGTGCGCGGGACCGACCCGGACCAGGTTGATCGGGCGGCCCTGCACGCTCTCGCCGATGCGGGAGACGGCGGTGTGGCGGCTGGCCTTGTCCACGGCGGCGAGGAATGCCTGCTCCTCGTCCAGGCCGGTCCAGCTGGCGCCGTTGGTCTGCTCGAAGCCGGTGCGCGGCGGGGCGGGCGCCGCGGTTGCGGCGGGTACGACGAGGCCAAGGGCGGCTGTGGTCAGCGCGGCCAGGGCGATGAGTCGACGCACGTGACTCCTCGGTGGGTTCGGGTGAGGCCCCCAGTGAGCCCCGGCCCGAACCCATCACCGTCACCTGGCGGTGTCAACCGTCATTCGTTGCCGGGCGGCGGCCGCGGTGCGGTTCCAGTCCTGCCAGCCGCGGATCACCAGCACCGCGAACACGAGGTAGACCAGCGCGGAGAACCACAGTCCCGACATCAGCTGCAAGGGCACGCCGACCGCGTCCACGGCCAGCCACACCAGCCAGAACTCGACCAGCCCGTAGGCCTGCGCGCCGTAGGCGACCAGGGTGCCGATGAAGATCCAGGCGTCCGGCCACGGCGCCCAGGAGGCGTCCAGCGCGTCCAGCAGCAGCGCGAAACCGGTGGTGCCGACGAGCATCAGGCCGAGCATCACCAGGCGTTCGGTGGTGGTGGCCGCGCGCACCGCGACGCCGAAGACCGGGTCCCGGCGGCGGGTCCAGGCCCACCAGCCGTAGAGCGCGATGGCCAGCACCGCGACCTGCCGGGTGGCCAGGCCGCCGAGCTGGGCGGAGAGGTAGACGCTGAACAGCAGCACCGCGGTGACGATCTGCACCGGCCAGGTCCACAGGGTGCGGCGCTGGGCCAGGAAGACCACGGCCAGCGCGCCCAGTTGGCCGATCAGCTCGGCGTAGGCGACCCGTTGGCCGAAGAACTCGAACCCGTGGTCCATCAGGAACCGCATCTGCCTCTCCCCACAGTCCAGGCCCCCGGGGCCTGTTTCTGGGAACGGCGACGCGACACCGGCGTGCGGACTCAGACGTCAGCGCACGCGGGCGCGCGTGCGCTGCCTCCCATCCGGACTGTCACCGTCGGCCACGGATTTTCACCGTGTCAACCGCCGGCTGGCTGCCGGCGGGTCGCGGGCTTTCACCGCCGGCTCGGATTTTCACCGACCCCGGAGCGCACGACACTTCTGCTCTGGCCAACACTGTCCTCCCCTGCCGCTATTCCGCCCAGGGGATAGTGACCTGAAAGACTGTTCGCGTTCACCTGTGACCGCCAGGGTTGAGCCATGCGCAACCTGCTGGTCCCCCCAGTTGTCGCCCTGCTCGTGCTCGGTCTGCCCGGCCTCGCCAACGCCCGGCCCGGCACCGTCGTCCCCGTCGCCCAGACCCCGCCGTTCGTCGACGACGCCAGTGGCCGCCCGCCGAAGGCCAACGCCGACGACCCGGCGATCTGGACGCACCCGTCCCGGCCGGCGGACAGCGTGGTGCTGGGCACGCTGAAGGAGGGCGGCCTGGCCGTCTTCGACCTCGCCGGCAAGCAGTTGCAGCTGGTGGCCGCGCCACCGCCGCCACAGCCAGGGGCCGCGCCGGGCCGGTTCAACAACGTGGACCTGCTGGGCGACCTGGCCTTCGTCAGCGACCGCGGCCGGGACCGGGTGCGGGTGTACCGGGTCGACCCGCGCGGCGCGGCGGCCGGGAACAAGGTGCTCACCGACGTGACCGCGCCGGAGACGCCGAGGGTGTTCAGCGCGACCGAGGCCGAGGTGGACGAGCAGCGCACCGCCTACGGCCTGGCCGCGGGCACCGACCGGGGCGTCCCGCTGGTGGTGGCCAGCCGCCGCCACGAGACCCGGCTGGCCCTGCTCACCCCGGTGCGCACCGCGGCGGGTGTCAGTGTCCGCAAACTGTCCACTGTGGACATCCCGGCGAGCTTCCGGCTGCCCGACGGCAAGACCTGGACGCCGTGCGCCGAGCCGGGTGAGCGGCCGCAGATCGAGGGCATGGTGATCGACTCCCGGCACCGGGTGCTCTACGCCGCCCAGGAGGATGTCGGCATCTGGCGGATTCCGTTGTCCACCAAGGGCTTCGGCCAGCCGGAGCTGATCGACCGGGTGCGCGAGTTCGGCGTGCCCGCGAAGTACGACGAGCAGACCGAGGAGTGCGTGCCGGACGGCCCGGACCCGGGCTTCGGCGGCAAGTGGCTGACCGCGGACGCCGAGGGGCTGACCATCGCCGACGCCGGGGACGGCAAGGGGCAGCTGGTCGCCTCCAGCCAGGGCGACTCGCGGTTCGTGGTCTACGACCGGGTCAGGCCCGGCAAGGTGCTGGGCACCTTCCGGGTGCGCGAGGGGCACGGGCGGGACTCGGTGGAGCACTCCGACGGGGCGGCCGTGGTGACCACGCCGCTGCCCGGATATCCGGCCGGACTGCTCGTGGTGCACGACGGAGAGCGGAAACCGGTGGCCACCGGTCCCTCTGGCGAGGAACTGGAGACCACCGGTTTCGCTTATCTGAGCTGGCAGGACGTGCTGGCGTCGCTGGAGCGGTGAGCTACTGCGCCGGCGGCATCGGCGGGATCGGCGTCCCGGCGGGCGGGGTCGGGTCGTTGTTCGGCGGCGGCCCCGGCGGCGTTGAGGTGCCCGGCGCGGGAGCGGGGTTGCGGCCGGCCGCGGCCTCGCTCTCGATCCGGCTCAGCCAGCGACCCCAGCGGTCCTGCATCGGCCGGATCAGGCCGCCGCCGACGCCCACCACCAGGATGCCGCCGACCGTAGCCAGCACCGTGATCAGCACCGGCAGGGTGACCGCGGTGGCGATGCCGAGCTGGTTCAGCGCGGCGATCACACCCAGCGCCAGGATGAAGGCGTAGGTGATGCCGCGCAGCAGCGGGGTGAACGGGCGCGCGCCGAGCGCGGCGCTCACCATGTCCCGCACCACCCTGGCGATGGCCGCGGACACCAGCAGCAGCACGATCGCCACCACGATCCGCGGCAGGTAGCTGACGATGTCGGTGAGCAGCTGGCTCACCGCGTTGCCGGTGCCGAAGGCGCTGAAGGCCAGTTGCAGTGCGATCAGCAGGACGAAGTAGTAGACGAGCTTGACGATGATCTCGGCGGCGTCCACCCGCTGGCTGGCCAGCAGCGTGCCCACGCCCGCCTTGTCGGCCAGCCGGTTGAAGCCAGTCTTGCGCAGCAGCAACGAGACCACCTTGGCCAGCGCCTTGGCGATCAGCCAGCCGACCAACAGGATCAGCAGGAAGCCGAAGAGCTTCGGCACAAATGTCGCCACCATGGACCACGCGTCCGCGAGTCCCCGGCGTAGTTCGCCTCCCACGACTTCCTCCTCTGTCCGCGACAGGTTGTCGCTACCGGAGTTGATCGTGGGCTGCTCGGCCTAAACCAGCAAGGCGCAACACAGACCCGATAGGAGTAATGGACTGGCCCGAACGGCCCTGACCGTCCACAGTAGAACCACCGGTGGGGACCGGAGGGATGAGAAGGCCCGGCGCGAGCGCCGGGCCTTCTCCCTTTTTTCGTTGTGTCAGCGTGGAAATCAGAACGGCAGGTTGGTCACCTTGTTGGCTGCCGCGGCCGCGCGCACCTTCTCCGCCAGCGCGGACGGCGGGGTGGGCGCGGACCGGCGGGACCACGCGGACTCGGTGTCGGCAGGCACGTCCGGACGCGGGGTGCCCGCGCAGATCACCCGGCTCGGCGGCAGCACGCCGTCGACCAGGTACCGGTTCACGTGCTGGTCCACGCAGGTGTTGCCGCCGAGGGCGTACAGGCCGTGGCGGCCCTCGTCGGCCACCGAGATCAGGTGGTCCTCCAGTCGCTCGGCCATGGCCGGGCCGCCGTCGTAGTGGGTCTGGGTGTCGCCGTCGGCCTGGATCACCAGACCGGTCTGGTAGCCCTTGCGCTTGAGCTTGACCGGCTGCTCCGGCGGGGTGAAGGAGCGGAAGGTGCAGGTGCGCGGCGCGGCGCGGCCGACGCCGAGGCCGTAGGGGTAGCGGTCCCGGAACTCACGCATGTCCTGGTAGTAGGTGTTGAGGTCACCCGGCCAGTCCGCCTCGCAGGTCACCGTGTCGAACACGCCGGGACGCAGCTGGGCCAGGCCCAGCGCGGCCAGTTCCTTGCCCGCCTTGACCGCCTCGGCGAACTCGGCGGAGCCCGGCTGGAAGTCCCGGAAGTACTTCACGTCCTCGGCCAGGAACTCCCAGTTGAACCGGTACCGCGCGCCGCCGCCCATGCCCGCGTCGAACTGGGTGCGGTCGAAGCCGTCCACCGGCTTGGCGTGCAGCTTGGCCGCCACCTGCTCGACGGTGGCCAGCACCTCGGCCTTGGTCTTGCCGATGCCGAAGCGGTTGTTGCGCTGCCCGGCCCACTCGGCCCACAGGTCCACGTTCTCCCGGAAGGCCACCGACTGGCGCTTGAACTGCTCCCGCCAGATCCACTCCGGGTGCACCGCGGAGTCCAGCACGCTGCGGTCCAGCTGCTTGGGGAACAGGCTGCCGTAGACCGCGCCGAGGTAGGTGCCGTAGGAGTAGCCGACGTAGTTGAGCTTCTTCTCCCCCAGCACGCCGCGGATGACGTCCATGTCGCGGGCGGTGTTGGGCGTGTTGACGTGCTTGCGCAGCGCGCCACCGGCCTTGCGGCAGGCTTCCTCGCTCTGCCGGGCGCTGGCCGCCCAGGCCGGGAAGTCCTTGTCCTCCGGGCGGGAGCTGAGCTTGTGCAGGTCGGTGGTGACCTCGCAGCTGAGCAGGGTGGACTCGTTGACCCCGCGCGGGTCGAAGCCGATCAGGTCGTAGACCTCGGTCAGCGGGGTGCCGTAGAAGTAGGTCGGCATGGCCAGGCCGCTGCCGCCGGGACCACCCGGGTTGGTCAGCAGGATGCCGCGCCGCTTGGCCGGGTCGCTGGCCTTGAGCCTGCTCACCGACAGCGAGATCTTCTCCTGCTTGGGCTTGCGGTAGTCCAGCGGCACCACCAGGGTGGCGCAGTCCAGCCCGGTGTTGAACTTGCACGGCTGCCAGTTCGGGACCTGGCCGTAGAACTCCTTGAGCGCGGCCGGGCTGGCCGTCTCGGCCGCGTCGGCCGCCGAGGTCGCGGTCACGACCTGGGTGCCGAGCAGCCCGAGCAGCGCCAGCGTCAGCGCGGCCGCTCGCGACCACCTGCCGCGGATGGCGGTTGTGCTACGCACAGTGGAACCTCCTGCATCGCCTGTGCCCCTTTCGGGCGAGCAGCTCGTTCCTACCGACGGGTGAGCAGGGAAAACAGGGCGAACTGGCCGCACATTAATCTGGGATTTTCCCCGTATAGAAGGTCGCCCGACTGTGGTAACGCTCAGCGTGCGCCTGAGTACCGGCCGGACGTGGGATTCTGGGCGGCATGAGCACCGAGGCCGGGCCCGGCACGCATCCGCCGGAGCTGTCGCCGGCCACCCTGCGCGGACTGGAGCGCGCCTCCGGCGACCTGGCCGCGGCCAGCATCGCCGCGATGGACTCCCAGCTGCCCTGGTTCCGCCGGATGCCGGCCGACCAGCGGGCCAGCGTGCTGCTGGTGATCCAGACCGGCGCGGCCAACTTCGTGGAGTGGCTGCGCGACCCCCGGCAGGCCATCCGGCTGACCGCGGAGGCGTTCCGGGCCGCGCCGCGCGACATCTCCCGCTGGGTCAGCCTGCGGCAGACCGTGGAGCTGGTCCGGATCGCCATCGACCAGCTGGAGCAGCAGCTGCCGATACTGGGCCGGGACACCGCGGAGCGGAGCTGGCTGACCGAGGCGGTGCTGCGCTACGGCCGGGAGATCGCCTTCGCCGCGGCCACCTCCTACGCCGCCGCGGCCGAGGCCAGGGGCGCCTGGGACGCCCGGCTGGAAGCGCTGATGGTGGACGGCATCGTGCGTGGCGACGCCGAGGAGTCGCTGCTCTCGCGGGCCGCCGCGCTCGGCTGGGACCTGGCCGCCGAGGCCACCGTGCTGGTCGGCAACCCGGCCAGCGACGACCCGCCCGCGGTGGTCTTCGACGTGCGCAGCCGGGCCGCCCGCACCGGGCGCGCGGTGCTGCTCGGCGTGCAGGGCTCCCGGCTGGTGGTGGTGCTCGGCGGGCCGGTGGCCGGGTCCACCGGGCACGACGTGCTGGCCAAGATGTCCGAGGCCTTCGGCGACGGGCCGGTGGTGGCCGGGCCGACCGTGGCCAGCCTGGCCGAGGCGCACCACAGCGCGGCCGACGCCATCTCCGGGCTGCGCGCGGTGGTCGGCTGGCCCGCCGCGCCGCGGCCGGTGCGCTCCGGCGAGCTGCTGCCCGAGCGCGCGCTGGCCGGGGACCCGGAGGCGGAGCGGCAGCTGGTGGAACGGGTGGTGCGGCCGCTGGTGGAGGCGGGCGGCTCGCTGCTGGAGACGGTGGAGGCCTACCTGGAGGCCGGTGGCGTGCTGGAGAGCTGTGCGCGGACCTTGTTCGTGCACTCCAACACGGTGCGGTACCGGCTGCGCCGGGTGGCCGAGATCACCGGGCACACCGCCACCGATCCGAGGGACGCGCTGGTGCTGCGGGTGGCCCTGGCGGTCGGGCGGCTGGCCAGGGCTCGCGGACTCTGGTGATCCCGGTCTCACCACTCACCCGTTCGGCCTAGCCAGCGAGCGGACTTCTTGGCGCTGACCACAATGAAACAGACATATGCGGGGCGGTTTTTGCTCACCGCTTGTAGACACTCCACAAACAGAGCCCCCGAAGTTGGTTCCCGGCGGCATGCCAGCAAACCGCCGGAGCGTGTTCAGTTACCGACGTGATCGCGCTCCTCGCTCCCGGACAGGGCTCGCAGTCCCCCGGCATGTTCGGTCCATGGCTCGAACTGCCCGGCACTGCCGAGCGGCTGTCCCACTGGTCCGAGCTGACCGGGCTGGACCTGGTCCGCCTCGGCACCACGGCGAGCGCCGAGGAGATCAAGGACACGTCGGTGACCCAGCCACTGGTGGTGGCTCTGGCGCTGCTGGCGTACGAAGAGTTGGCCCGCCGGGTCGAGTTGCCCACCGACGTCCCGGTTGCCGGCCACTCGGTCGGTGAGCTCGCCGCCGCAGCAGTTGGTGGCGTGCTCACCGCCGATGACGCCGTCGCGCTGGCCGCGGTGCGCGGGGCCGAGATGGCCGCCGCGTGCGCGCTCGAACCGACCGGCATGGTCGCCGTGATGGGCGGTGTGGAGACCGAGGTCCTCGCGCGGATCGAGGAGCTCGGCCTGGTTCCCGCCAACCGCAACGGCGCCGGACAGATCGTGGCCGCGGGCAGCCTGGCCGGGCTGGACAAGCTGCTCGCCGAGGCGCCCGAGCGGGCGCGGGTCAAGGCGCTGCCCGTGGCGGGCGCCTTCCACACCCATTACATGGCCCCCGCGGCCGAGGCGCTGCGCGCCCGCGCCGCGTCGGTGGCGGTGAACAACGTCACGCGCCCCTTGTTGTCCAACGCCGAAGGCGCTGTGCTCCCTGTGGGCACCGACGGTGCCGAAGTGCTTGGCCGGCTGGTCACCCAGGTGACCTCGCCGGTGCGTTGGGACGCCTGCATGACCACCCTCGGCACTCAGGGGGTCACCGCGGTCGTCGAGCTGCCTCCGGCCGGGACGCTGAGCGGACTGGTCAAGCGGGAGCTTCCCGACCTGACGCGGCTCCCCCTGAAGTCCCCGGCCGACCTCGACAAGGCGGCCGACCTGTTCGCCGGTGGTGCGGCGTGAGCAACGAGGAGCGACCAACGATGCAGCTGGCCCCCGGCCCGGTCGGCACGAAGATCATCGGACTAGGCAGCCACCAGGGCGACCGCGTGGTGACCAACCACGACATCGCGAAGCTGGTGGACACCTCCGACGAGTGGATCCAGAGCCGGGTCGGCATCAAGACCCGCAGGCTCGCCCGCGAGGACCAGTCGCTGACCGACATGGCGGTCGAGGCCGGCAAGAAGGCCGTCGCGGACTCCGGGCTGGACCCCAATGACATCGACACGGTCATCATCGCCACCTGCACCATGCCCAGCACCATCCCCAACGCCGCGGCCCAGGTCGCCGCGCGGATCGGGGTCGGCCGGGCGGGCGCCTTCGACGTGAACGCGGCCTGCGCGGGCTTCTGCTACGCCATGGCCACCGCCTCGGACCTGGTCCGCGGCGGCTCCTCCCGGTACGCGCTGGTGATCGGCGCCGAGCGCTTCACCGACTGGGTGGACTGGACCGACCGCTCGACCTGCATCATCTTCGCCGACGGCGCGGGCGCCGCGGTGATCGGACCCTCGGACGAGCCGGCCATCGGGCCGGTGGCCTGGGAGAGCGCGGGCGGCCTTGCCGAGATGATCGGCGTGACCCCGCAGCGCTACCTCTACCAGGAGGGCCAGTCGGTCTTCCGCTGGGCGACCACGGAGAACTGGCCGGTGGCCGAGCGCGCGGTGGAGCTGGCCGGGCTCAAGCTCTCCGACATCGACGCGCTGGTGCCGCACCAGGCGAACCTGCGCATCGTGGAGTCGATCGCCAAGGAGCTGCGCGGCCGGGGCGCCCGCGAGGACCTGGTGGTCGCCCGTGACATCGTCACCAGTGGCAACACCTCCTCCGCCTCGATCCCGATCGCGCTGGACCACATGCGCGAGGCGGGCGAGATCTCCAGCGGTGACGTGCTGCTGCTGATCGGTTTCGGCGCCGGGCTGGTCTCGGCCGGACAGGTGGTCATCTGCCCCTGAGCGCGGGGGCGGGCGCACAACAGACTCCGGGACGGCCGTTGCCGTCCCGGTCGGTGGGTAACTAGAGAGGAACAGCTTCATGGCTTCGGAAAAGGAAATTCTCGACGGCCTCGCGGAGATCATCGAGGAGGTCGCGGGTGTCGACCAGGCCGACGTGGCCGCCGAGAAGTCCTTCGTGGACGACCTGGACATCGACTCGCTGTCCATGGTCGAGGTCGCGGTGCAGGCCGAGGACAAGTTCGGCGTGAAGATCCCGGACGACGAGCTGGTCAACCTGAAGACCGTCGGTGACGCGGTGGCCTACATCTCGAAGAACCAATGACATCTGCTGACGTTGTCGTCACCGGTCTCGGTGCGACGACCCCGCTCGGCGGCGACGTCGCGTCCACCTGGGACGCGATGCTCGCCGGGCGCAGCGGGGTCGGCGAGCTGAAGGCCGACTGGGTGGACAGGTTCGAGCTGGACGTGCGGATCGCCGCCCAGCTCGCTGTCGAGCCCACCGAGGTGCTGACCAGGGTCGAGGCTCGCCGCCTCGACCGGTCGGAGCAGGTCGCGCTGGTCGCCGCCCGCCAGGCGTGGGCGGACGCCGGTTCCCCCGAGGTCGAGCCCGAGCGGCTGGCCGTGGTGGTGGGCACCGGCATCGGCGGCGCACTGACCATCCTCGGCCAGGACGACATCCTGGAGCAGTACGGGAAGCGGAAGGTCTCGCCGCTGACCGTGCCGATGCTCATGCCCAACGGCCCCGCGGCCGTGGTCGGGCTCGAGCTGGGCTCCAGGGCCGGGGTGCACGCCCCGGTCTCGGCCTGCGCCTCCGGCGCCGAGGCGATCGCCTGGGCGTGGCGGATGCTCAAGGCCGGGGAGGTCGACGTGGTGGTCTGCGGCGGCGCCGAGGCGAGCATCTGCGCGCTGCCGGTGGCCGGGTTCTCGCAGATGCGGGCGATGAGCACGCGCAACGACGAACCCGAACGGGCCTCCCGTCCGTTCGACCTCGCGCGCGACGGGTTCGTGCTGGGTGAGGGCGCCGGGATCATGGTGCTGGAGCGGGCCGAGTACGCCGCGGCCCGGAAGGCCAAGGTGTACGGCAGGCTGGCCGGTATCGGCACCACTGCCGACGCCTACCACATCACCGCGCCCGAACCCGAGGGCAAGGGCGCCAGCCGGGCCATCACGGCCGCGCTGCGCACCGGGGGCCTCCAGCCCTCGGACGTGGGCCATGTGAACGCGCACGCGACGTCGACCCCGGTCGGCGACGTGGCCGAGGCGGCGGCCATCCGCTCCGCCATCGGCACGCACGCGGTGGTCACCGCGCCGAAGTCCGCGCTGGGACACCTGCTGGGTGGCTCCGGCGCGGTGGAGGCGATCGCCACCGTGCTCGCGGTCCGCGACGGCCTGATCCCGCCGACGCTGAACCTGGAGAACCTCGACCCCAAGGTCGGGCTGGACGTGGTCACGGGTGAACCCCGCCGCGTCAACCTGCACGCCGCCGTGAACGACTCGTTCGGTTTCGGCGGGCACAACGTGGCACTGGCCTTCGCCTCGGTCTGAGCAGCACCTGCCTCAGACCGGGGCGCAAGTCCGCCTTCCGCCTCAGCAGACGGTGTCCCCTCAGCAGACGGTGACCACGGTGCTCTGCGGGGAGCCCTTGTCGATGCGCAGCAGGCGTCCCTCCCAGGCCAGCTGGTAGGTCGAGCGCCAGCGGTTGCAGTCCGAGCGGGCCGTGGCAGGCGACTTCGCCTCGTCCTGGGTGCTGGTGAAGCTGAGCATGATCCGCAGCGTGTTGTTCGGCGAGTTGATCACCCGGCGGACCAGGATGCTGCCGTCCTTGGTGCTGGCGTAGTCGGCCAGCCAGTTCGCGCGCTGGTACTCCAGGGCGACCTTGCTGGTCACGTGCGCGCGCCACTTGTCGAAGTCGCGGTTGTTGATCGCGTCGAAGTAGCCGGTGAGCGTGCTCCTGATGGCGGCGGCGTCCGGGTGCGCGCTGGCGTCCGGGGTGAACTCCACTGTGGACGGTCCGGGCTCCTCGGCGCGCGGCCGGGCCGAGGTGGTGTCGATGACCGCGGGCACCTGGGGGTCCTCGCTGACCCGCGACTCGGCCTGGCGCAGGCTCAGCCCGGCCGTGCCCGCGCCGAGCAGCACCAACCCGACCAGGAACAGCGGCCAGAACCGCCGCAAGCCACCCGAGGCACTCACCCCAACAGGGTGCCACACCGGCCGGACACCGCTGGTCAGCCCACCCGGTGCAGCCAGGTCACCGGCGCCCCGTCACCGGCCCGCCGGAACGGCTCCAGCGCGTCGTCCCACGCCGCGCCGAGCAGCTCGCCGATCCGGTGCGTCATCGCCTCGGCGGCCCGGTTGGCCGTCATCAGCGTGCGCAGCTGGTCCTCGTTGACCACGATGTCGCCGTTGGCGCTGGTGCGCGCCCGCCACAGGCCGAGACCCGGCACGTGGCAGAACCGCTCGCCGTCCACGCCTGGACTGGGTTCCTCGGTGACCTCGAAGCGGAGCATCGGCCAGGCCCGCAGCGCGGACACCAACGACGCCCCGGTGCCGGCATCGCCGGTCCAGGCGCACTCGGCGCGCAGCTGTCCCGGCGCCGCCGGTTGGGCGGTCCACTTCAAGTCGGCCCGGCCACCCAGGGTGCCCGAGATCGCCCACTCGACGTGCGGACAGACCGCAGACGGCGACGAGTGGACGTAGACAACGCCACTGGTGCATCCCCGTGCGCTCACTGCTGACCTCCGCTACTCGACGAGGGACGTCTTCCCCGCGGCCCTCGTCTTGTGCAACGGACGGTGCGTCGAACGATCGGCGATCACCCGTGCGGTCATTCTGCCCTGCACAACCTCCAATGCGCCAGAAGAACCAACCGACACCCCGATCAGTGTCACCCGGCCGGGGGCCTTCACGCATTGTGTTCAAGAACAGACTGCGATTTGGGTGGTTGCCGGTAACCCAGCGGGGGTCTCCCGCTACGGTTTGAGCCGACCGGAGCAACCGGGACTGGGACGAGTCACGCGCGGAGGTGGTCAGCGTGCGGTTGGTGCGGCTCGGTGACGACCCGTCAGCCCGGGTGGACGGGGTCGAGGCCGACCTGCGCGCGGCGCTGTCGACCTGGGGCGTGGGCACCGACCTGGCCGGCGGGGTCGCGCTGCTGGACTGCACGCCGCCGGGCAGCCTGCGGCCGCTGGACGCGGTGATCGTGCTGCCGCGCGGGGTGATCGTGGTGGTCGGGGTGGACCTGCCCGGCCCCGCGATGAAGCTGGAAGCCCCGTTGCAGGGGCAGTGGAAGGTCGACGGCTGGCCGCTGATCAGGGACGACGGACTGCTCAACCCGGCGGTGGAGGCGCTGTCCGCGGCCTCCGCGCTGACCCAGCGGTTGCAGGCGGAGCGGATCGAGCCGTTACCCGTCTCCACCGTGGTCGCGGTCGGCCCGTACGTGGCCCAGGTGTTGCAGCCCACCGGCGACCTGCACCGCGGCATCAGGGTGCTGCACCCGGCGCCGACCGCGCTGCTGGCCGCGGTGAAGGAGCTGTCCACCTACGAGCGCCCGTGCACCGCGGAGGCGGCCAGGCGGCTGCTGTCCAGTGTGGACCGGCGGACCGCCACGCTGACCGCCGGTGAGCTGGTCGCGGAGGGCTTCGCCGACTCGGTGAGTCCGGACCTGGCCAGCGCCAGCACCATGCTCATCCCCCGCTTCACCGCCGACGGCCGCCCCGCTCCCCCGCGCCCGGCCGCGCCGAAGCCCAAGGCCAAGCGCCCGCCGTGGCTGCCGATCGCCGGCCTGGCCGTGGCCGCGCTGGCCCTGGTGCTGCTGATCGCCGCGGTGGCCCGCTCCTGTGGCAGCGAGGCCCCGGAGTCCAACGGCAGCGGCGCGGTCTCCGCGCTGCACAGCCCGGAACCGCCCGAGTCCACTGTGGACGGCCTGGACTTCGTGCCGCGCGGCTCGTCGCGGGAGACCGACTGCGGGCCGAGGGCCTTCGGCCAGGTGCAGCAGTGGCTGCGGGAGAACCCGTGCACCGCGCTGGTGCGCAGCCTGTTCGAGGTCAACGAGGAGCGCAAGGCCGCGGTGTCGGTGGTGGTGGTCAGCTTCGCCGACGCGGTGCAGGCCGAGCGGTTCCAGGCGCTGGCCGACGACGAGCAGAGCGGCGGGGTGACCGAGCTGCTGCGCGAGGGCCGCAGCTGGCCGGGCGGGCCCAGCTCGTTCGCGCAGGCGGTGTCCTCGACCTCGCGGGACGGTTCCCGGGTGCGGATCGTGCGCGCGGTGTGGGTGGGTCAGGAGACCAAGCCGACCGATGTGGTGCTGCAGGGCATCGCGGAACGCGCGCTGCGGCTGCCGCTGCCCGGCTAACCCTTGCGCAGCCGCCAGACCAACATGGTGCTGGCCACGGCGAGTACCGGGAGCAGGACGACCAGGTCCGGCACGCCCGCGGCCAGCTCGCCCGCGCGCTCGGCCAGTGCGGACTCGGTGTCCACGCTGACGATCCCCGGCAGTGCCGCGGTGCCGTCGGTGACCAGGAACAGCACGCCGATGCCGATGAACAGCAGCCCGGCCACCAGGTTCGTCGAGTGCAGGCGCAGGCGGCCCAGGCTGACCTCTCGGCCGCGCAGCCAGCTCCGCTCGCCCAGCTTCAGCCGGTCCCACAGCATGGCCAGCACGAACAGCGGCAGCACCATGCCGAGGCCGTAGACCGCGAGCAGGGCCGCGCCGTAGCCGGGATCGCCGCCGGCGGCGGCCACGGTGAGCACGCCGCCGAGGATCGGGCCGGAGCAGAACCCGGCCAGGCCGTAGGTGGCGCCCAGCACGTACACCGAGACGGCCGAGGAGATCCGGGTGGTGGCCGCGAAGCGCTGGGACAGCCCTGACCCGAAGCCGCGGCCGAACAGCTGGGCCGTGCCGAAGGCGATCAGCAGCACCGCGGCCACACCGATCACCGTCTGGCGGTGCGCGGTGAGCAGCCCGCCCAGACTGGCCGCGGCCGCGCCCAGCGGCACCAGCGTGGTGGCCAGGCCGAGGTAGAACACGCCGGTGCGGGCCAGCAGCCGGGCCGGGTGGCCGAAGGCGTAGGCGAAGAAGGCGGGCAGCAGCAGCGCCGAGCAGGGACTGGCCAGCGCGAGCGCGCCGCCGAGCAGCGCGCCGAGGTAGCCGAGCTGCCCGCTCACTTGCGGGCGGCCTGCTCGATCAGCTTGGTGAAGGTCTCCAGCGGCTGCGCGCCGACCACGGCCCTGCCGTTGATCAGGAAGGCCGGGGTGCTGGTCAGGCCCATCTCCTGGCCCTCGGCCGCGTCGACCCTGACCTCCTCGCGCAGCGCGGGGTCGGTCATATCGCGCTCGAACTTGGCCAGGTCCGCCACGCCGGAGCGGCGGGCCAGGTCGCGCAGCCGGTCCGGGCCGAACTCGCCGTGCCCCGAGCGCGGGGCCTCGGCGAAGGCCAGCTCGTGGAACGGCCAGAACTTGCCCTGCCTGCCCGCGGCGCGGGCGGCCAGCGCGGCGGCCTCGGACTGCTCGCCGAACAGCGGCAGGTCCCGCCACTCGATCCGCAGGATGCCCTGCTCCACGAAGCGGCGGACCAGTTCGGGGCGGGTGTCGGTGCTGAACTTGGCGCAGTACGGGCAGCGGTAGTCGGCGTACTCCACCAGCACCACCGGCGCGTCCACCCGGCCCTTGGCGTAGGGGTCGCCCTCGCGGCGGCGGGTGAACTTGGTGTCCAGCTCCTTGGCCGCCGCGTCGATCTCGCTCTGGTTCGGCCGCTGGGCGGTGGTGCTCTGGGCGGCGGTGTCCTGCGCGGCCGGCGGGTCCGCGGGCGGGGTGTCGCCGGTGCGGCCCAGGGCCAGGTAGGCCAGCAGCACGCCGATCACCACGACGACGGCGGGCAGGGCGAGCTGCCAGCCGGGGCGCTTGGCGGGCTGGTCGCCCGGGGGCTGGGCGTTCTCGGGCTGCGCGCCCGCGGGCTGGGCGTGCTGGGCGGCGGGGTCCGGCTGTTCGGGCTGCGGCTGGCTCATCGCCTGCCACCGTAGCGGCGGGCCGGTCACCGACCAAAGGTGGTGTCAGCCCCCCTACCTCCGGGGGAGCCACCCCTGAGACGACTCGGGAGTCCACCCCATGGTTCCGGCGGGCCCCGCCCGCGAGGCTCTTTCCCATGAACAGCATGGGGGTCCGCGACGCGGCGCCGATCGGCACCGGCAACCGGAACACGGTGGTCGACCTGGTCCGGCTGGTCGCGGTGGGGATGGTCGTCTTCCTGCACTGGCTCAGCCCGGTGATCACCGTCACCAACGGCGCGGTGAAGGCGGGCATCGCCTTCTCCGGCCCGGTGACCTGGGTGGTGACCTGGTTCCTGCAGGTGATGCCGCTGGTGTTCATCGCGGGTGGCTTCGTCAACACCGCGGGGGTGGACGCGACGGCCCTCAAGGGGCAGTCCGCGGTGACGTTCCTGGCCCGCCGGGCCCGGCGCCTGGTGGTGCCGACCCTGCCACTGGTCGGCATCTGCGCGGCGCTGGCCACCGCGGGTTCGCTGCTCGGCATGCCCGCGATCGCGATCGTGGGCGACCAGGCGGCGAACCCGCTGTGGTTCCTCGCGGTCTACCTGGTGGTGGTCGCGCTGGCGCCGCTGATGGTGCGGCTGCACGACCGGTTCGGGCTGGCCGTGCCCGCGGTGCTGACCGCGGCGGTGGCCGGGGTGGACGCCTACCGGTTCGCCACCGTGGGCCTGCACGGGCAGGCGAACCTGCTCGGTGACGTGAGCCTGGTGCTGGTCTGGCTGACCGTGCACCAGCTGGGCATCGTGCTGGCCCGCGGCGGACTCTCCGGGCTGGGCAGGCGGGGGCTGCTCGGCATCGCGGGCACCGCGGCGGCCGGGATCCTCGGGCTGATCGTGTTCGGGCCGTACCCGCCCGCGCCGATCGGGCTGCCGGACGTGCCGGTGTCCAACCTGGCCCCGCCCACGCTGCTGATCGTGCTGCTGGGCATCGCGCAGGTGGCGCTGCTCGCGCTGGCCACCCCATGGCTGGAGCGCAGGCTGGACGGCGCGCGGACCAGGAAGGTGCTGCTGCGCGGGAACTCCGGGCTGATGACGGTGTACCTGTGGCACATCCCGGCGGCGCTGGTTGTGGCCGGGGCCTGCCTGCTCGCGCCGGAGCTGCTGCTGCCCGCGCCTGGCGCGGCCTGGTGGTCCTCCCGGCCGATGTGGCTGCTGGTCTGCGGGCTGGTGCTGCTCGCGCTGGTGAAGTGGTTGCGGCACTTCGAGACCGGCGAGCGGGAGACCCGGCGCGGCGGGCCGGTGTCCGCGCCGCTGGTGGTGCTGGGCACGGCCGGCGCGGCCTTCGGGCTGCACGAGATCTTCATCCACGGCCTGGACCTGGCGGGGCCGGACGCGGCGGGGGCGTGGCGCGGGGTGCTCGCACTGGGGGTGGGAGCGGTCCTGCTGCGCCGGGCCGAGCGGGTCGGCGGGTCAGCCCAGCCGGCGCGGGTCGGCGCGGCTGCGTAGCGCCGGGGCCACCGGACGGCCCTGGAGCAGGCCCTCGACGGTGCCTGCCTCCAGAGCCTTGCGGTACACGCCCAGCGCGCCCCGCACCGCCTCGACGGTGTGCGCGAGGTCGGCGTCGGTGTGCGCGGCGGAGATCACGAAGGACTGGCCGAGCACGCCCCGGCTGAGCAGTTCCTGCAGGAACAGCGTTCGGTAGGCCTGGGACGGGTTGCCGTTGGCGTCCCGGGTGGTGAACACCAGGCAGGACGGGCGGCCCACCGCGGCCACCGCATCCGCCACACCGAACTCCCTGGCCAGCTGGTTGACCGCGATGGCAAGCGCGGCGCCCTGGCGTTCCATCACCGCCACCGGGTCGGTCTCCCGGTAGGCCCTGGCCACCGCGCGGAAGGCGGCCAGCGAAACCGACTCCGGGCCGTGCGTGGTGGAGAGCAGGAACACCCGGTCCGCGCCGGTGGCCAGCCCGCCCAGCTCCATCAGCTCACGCTTACCCGCCAGCGCGGCGATCGGGAAGCCGTTGCCCATCGCCTTGCCCCAGCAGGACAGGTCCGGCACCACCTCGTAGACCGACTGCGCGCCACCGGCGGCCCAGCGGAAACCGGTGATCATCTCGTCGAAGACCAGCACGATGCCGTGCCGGTCGCAGACCTCCCGCACGCCTGCCAGGAACCCCGGCTCCGGTTCGGCCAGCGCGGTGCCCGCCTCCAGCACCACACAGGCGATCTGTCCACTATGGACGTCCACAATGGACCGCAGTGAGTCCAGGTCGTTGTAGCGGAAGGACACGGTGAGCGCGCGGACGGCTTCCGGGATGCCCGCGGACATCGGCACGGTGCCGATGAACCAGTCGTCGGTGGAGAAGAACGGCTGGTCAGCGCAGATGGCGACCAGGTCGCGGCCGGTGGCGGCGCGGGCCAGCCGGACCGCGGCGGTGGTCACGTCGGAGCCGTTCTTGGCGAACTTCACCATGTCCGCGCCGGGCACGGTGGCCAGGAAGTCCTCGGCCGCGGCCAGCTCCAGGGTGGTGGGCCGGGTGAAGCTGAGGCCGTCGGCCAGCACCGCGCGCACCGCCTCGGTCACCGGGGCGTAGCCGTGGCCGAGGGTGACCGCGCGCAGGCCCATGCCGTACTCGACGAACTCGTTGCCGTCGGCGTCGGTGACCCTGGCCCCGCTGCCCTTGACCAGCACCGGGGTCATGAACTCCGGGTACTGGTCGGCGCCCCTGGCGTAGGTGTGCGCGCCCCCTGGCACCAGCTGGTGCAGTCTGGCCTGGAGCTCGGCGGAGCGGTGGAAGCTCATCACCCCACAATATTCGCCGGGCCCCGCAGCCATTCAGCGTCCTCCGGCAGCAGGCCCCACAGCTGGTGGTCCAGCAGCTTGCCGCCGACGTGCATGTGCGAGCGCAACAGGCCTTCCTTGCGGAAACCGTTGCGCGCCACCAGGATGCCCGCGGCCCGGTTGCCCACCCCGACCGGCGCGGTGAGCCTGCGCAGGCCGACCGGGCCGAAGCCGTGCCGGATCAGCTCGCGCATCGCGGTGGCCGCCACCGCGGTGCCGTGGAACTCCGAGTACACCCAGCCGCCCAGCTCGGCCAGCCCCTGGTCCCGGTCGATCCGGTCCAGCATCATCTCCCCGGCGAAGCGGCCGTCGACCTGCACCACCATCGGGATCATGCCGCCGCGCCGGGCCGAGCGCAGGAAGTTGTCACAGCGGTCCCGCCAGACCTGCGCGCAGCTGCGGCTGTCCCAGGCGGCCGAACTGGTGGGCCACCAGGGTTCCAGCCACTGCTGGTCGTGCCGGACCGCGGCGCACCAGTCCGCGGCGTCACCGGGACGCGGCGGGCGCAGCGCGATCGCGCGACCGTGCGCGTGGACCGGGCCGAGCACCGCGGGCCAGCCCGGGTGGTGTGGCCGCAACCGCCGGGTCACCGCGGCCAAGAGAACGCCGCTGCGCATGAATTCCCACTCCTCGAAGCGAATCGACGGCAAGATACTGACATGCGCTCGAACGTCCCGACAGTGACCGTGCTCGGCATTCGGGTGGTTTGCCTGCCCAGGCAACAGGTGCTCTCCGTAGTCGGTGAGCTGCTCGACTCGCCCGCCCCCGACCTGCTCGCCTACGCCAACGCGCACTCGCTCAACCTGGCCGTCCGCCACCCCGCCTACCGGCGCGTTCTGCACGACGCGGCGCTGGTGCTCAACGACGGCTCCGGCCTGGCGATCGCCGCGAAACTGCAAGGAAAAAGCTTTCCGGACAACCTCAACGGCACCGACCTGACCCCGGAGGTCCTGCGGCTGGCGGCGGAGCGTGACGCCCCGGTGTACTTCCTCGGCGGCGAACCGGGCATCGCGGAGACCGCTGCGAGAAACCTCACTGCCAGGATCCCCGGACTGCGGGTTGCGGGCGCCCGGCACGGCTTCTTCACCCCGGCGGAAGAGCGGGAAGTGCTCGCCGAGATCAAGGCCAGTGGGGCGCGAATGCTGGTGGTGGCCATGGGAAATCCGCGACAGGAGCTGTGGCTGGACCGCCATCTGGCCGATACCGGCGCGCATCTGGGCGTAGCCGTCGGCGCGTTCCTGGACTTCGCCGCGGGCAAGGTCTCCCGCGCGCCGGGCTGGATGCGCAAGGCCGGCGTCGAGTGGCTGTACCGGCTGGCGCTGGAGCCGCGCAGGCTGTTCACCCGCTACGTGCTGGGCAACCCGCTGTTCCTGGCGCGGGTGCTGCTGGAGCGGTACAAATCGGGGTCGTGACGACTTCCCGGGTGTGCTTCGTGACCACCTACCCGCTCGGCCGGGCCGAGCTCGGCGGCAGCGGCTGGGTGGATCGCAGGCTGGTCGCGGTGCTGCGCGCGGCCGGAGTGGAGGTCGAGGTGGTGTGCGTGACCGGCCCGCCCGGCCAGTGGGCCGAGCAGGAGGTGGTCTGCCGCGCCGACGGCGATGTGCCGCTGGAGATCCGCGGCGACCGGGCCAAGCTGCTGCGGGTCGCGCTGGGCATGGCGGTGACCGAGCAGCCGTACCTGTCCCGCAAGTTCACCGCCTTCCCCGGCTGGCGGCGGGCGGCGGCGCTGCTGGCCGAGCGCGCGGCCGGGCGGCGGGTGGTCACCAGCGGCTGGCCGGGCCTGCTGCTGGCCGAGGCGGCCGGGGTGCCGGTGGCCGCGCACATCGCGCACAACGTGGAGAGCACCATCGCGGTGGAGCATTCGCCCCGCCCGCTGCGCCTGCTGGGTGAGACCTGGCGCCTGCCGAAGGCCGAACGCAGGCTGCTCCGCTTGCCGCGCAACGTCTTCGCCCTCTCCCGCACCGACGCGGAGCTCATCACCCGCTGGGCCGCGCCCGCCACGCCGCTGCCGCTGACCGTGCGGCCGGTGCCGGATCCGGTTGCCGCGCAGGCGGTCGGCTTCATCGGCAAGGCCAGCTGGCCGCCCAACGAGCGCGCGCTGGCCAGCCTGCTGGGCCCGGTGCACGAGGAGCTGACCCGGCTGGCGGTGGACGTGAAGTTCGTGCTGGCCGGATCGGGAACCGAGGTGCACCAAGGACATCCGCGCACCACCGCGCTGGGCCGGGTGGCCAGTGAGGCCGAGTTCTACCGGCAGGTCGGCCTTGTCGTGGTGCCCAGGTTCGGGGCCAGCACCGGGATCAGCGTGAAGATGCTGGAGGCGGCCGAGTACGGACTGCCCTCGGTGGTGCCGCCGCAGCTGGCCGAGGCGGTGGACCCGGCCGGTCCGTGGCTGCTCGCCAACGGCCCGGCGGAGACCGCGGCGGCCATCCGCCGCTGGCACCGGGGCGAGGTCGAGGTGGACGTGGCGGCGTGGACCGCGGCGCACGACGGCACGGATACCGCGCGGACGCTGCTGGCGGCGCTCTAGCGCTACAGGTCCGGTAGCGGATCGGGCGGCAGGAAGGACTGCTCGTCCACCTCGGCGTCCGCGCAGCGCACCACCGAGATGTACTCGTCGTCGATCTCCAGCATCAGGTTGCCGAACTCGATGGTCGGCGTGGTCCTGGTGTCCACCGGGCCGAGCTGGATGGTCCTCGGGTAGTGCACCAGCACCCCGGTCGGCCGGTTCCGCCGGAGGAAGCTGCACGTCAGCACGGTGACCGTGCGGCTGGTGACCGCGACCAGCACCGGCGCCATGCCCGGGTTCAGGCTGAGCGCGGGGAACAGGTAGCGCAGCTCGGCGCCCGCGGGCAGGAAGCCGCGGCAGCGGT
The DNA here is from genome assembly GCF_030064675.1 of Crossiella sp. CA-258035. GTDB lineage: Bacteria > Actinomycetota > Actinomycetes > Mycobacteriales > Pseudonocardiaceae > Crossiella. Next base: position 1,741,353 of record NZ_CP116413.1, on the reverse strand, counting down.
CGCGCACCTCGCTGGAGAGCGGCACCTCAGTCGTCGTCCCCGCGGGTGACCGACCTGCGCACCGGCTTGGTGCGGATGTCGATGCCGCCCATCAGGGCGAAGCCCTTGACGTGCACCACGGGCGCGTTCAGCGGCAGGTCCTCGTCGTCGACCTTGACCTCCTTGCCGCCCATGAAGCTGAACCCGCCGACCTCCACCCGCACCCCTGGCGGCACGGTGATCTCCACCCCGCCCATCACGGCCACCGCGACCACGGTGATCTCCGGCGCGCTGAACTCCGCCCGGCGCAGGTCGATCTCGGTGCCGCCCATGACCGCGATGGCCGCGGTCCTGCGGGTGACCCGCCAGCGCCCCTTGCGCACCGCGCCGGACATGAAGGACACGACCCACTTGGTCTTCTCCCCCACCGGGCTGGGCCGCACCGGCACCGGGCTCGGCGCGGAGGCGGTGGTCATCGGCAGGTCGGCGACCACGCGGTCCAGCTCGCCACGGGTCACCGCGGCGTAGGCCTGGCCGACCCGCTCGTTGTACTCGGTCAGGGTGAGTCGCCCCTCACCCACAGCGAGGTTGAGCCGCTGGGCGATCAGGTCGCGTTCGGCGTCGCTGACCCGCATCTCGGGGAGGTCGTTCATGCCTGCCAGGCTAGTAGCAGAGGCCAACCCGATGCCGGGTGTTGGCCGAACTGGTACGCCGGGGCCGGCCGACGGGATGGCGCGACCCATCCCGGTGGCCCGAACCCGGTTCACATGCCGTTGAGCAGGCTGATCGCCAGTTCCGGCACGAAGGCGCCGGAGGTGGTGCCCTTGCCGGTGCCGCAGTCGCCGTCGGAGGCGCCGGGCTGTTTGATCCACAGCAGCGCGTCCGGCGTCTGCGGGTTGCTGCCGTCCACCGCGGGCGACTGGCCGATCTTGCGGCCGGGCGGGTTGCACCACTCGCCGTTGGAGCCGTTGCCGTTGCGGCTGACGTCGATGACGAACCCGGGTTTGCCGCCGCCGCGGGCCGAGACCGCGGCCTGCACCTGGCGGCCGTAGGAGATCGCCTCGGCGGTGGTGTTGAAGTTGGACACGTTGACCGCGAACCCGCGCGCCCCGCTCACCCCCGCGTCGATCAGCCGCTGGGCCAGCGTGCCGGGCGGGTTGTACCGGCCGTCACCGCCGTCGAGGTAGGTCCAGGCGTTCGGCGCGCGCTGGCTCAGGGTGGCCACCGCCTCGGAGAGCATGCGCAGGCGTTCCTGCTTGCCGGTGGGGTCCAGGCAGGACAGGTGGATCAGCGCGTCCGGTTCGAGCACCACCAGCGCGGGGGTCTTGCCGATGGTGTCGGCCACCATCTCCACCCACTTGCGGTAGTTCTCCACCGATCCGGCGCCGCCCGCGGAGTGGCTGCCGCAGTCCCGCTGCGGGATGTTGTACGGCACCACGACGGGCAGCTGGTCTTCCTTCTCCGCGGCGCGGATGTAGGCGCCGAGCCAGCCGCGGATGTCGCCGTCACCGGCGATCCAGCGGGCCATCGGCTGGGCGGCGATGCGTTCGTTGATCACGTGCGCCCTGCCGTCGCCCTTGTTCGCCCGCACCCAGCGGGCAGCATTGCTCTCCCAGTCCACGAACAGGCCCCTGGTCTCGCTGAGCGGGCTGGGCGCTGGTGGCTGGGCTGGCGGGCGGGGCTGGCGCTCCGGTTTGCTGGTGGACGATCTGGGCGGCGGTTCGGACGAGGCCGGCGGCGGGGAGGTCGACTCGTCGGGCACGGAGGTGGACTCCGCGAGGACGGACGGTTCCGTCGAGCTGGAGGGGGCGGCCGCGGGCTCCGGAGTTCCGCACGCGGCCACGGCTAAGAGCGCCGCGATCCCGGACGCCGCCAACCCCCGTCGGCGCGCTGTGTTCGATCCCATCAGCTTTGCTCCCGTGTGGGTTTGTTGTCCCCTGCTGGGGGTGCCAGAACTTGTGAGACTAAGACCCTTCCCTGAAGGTCGCGACCGGTCGATCGGCCGCTGCCCCGTTCAGCGCACGGTCGATGTGGTGCCGCCGGGTGTACCAGCCCACCCCGACGACCGCGGCCGTCAGTGCCGCGCCGAGGGCCACGTCCAGCAGCGGCGAGTCGGCGAAGGCCCGGATGGCGAGCAGTCCGGCGACCGCGAGCAGCCCGGCCAGCGCCGGGTAGGCCAGGCCCTTGGCCAGCGCGGCCAGCGAGATGCCGGCCCGGTGCAGCCGCCAGGCGTGCACCGGCACCGCGACCACGAAGGCGACCACCGCCTGCGCCCAGCCGATGCCGACCAGTCCCCACACCATGGCCGCGGCCACGGTCGCCGGCACCAGCGCGACCAGCCAGGACACGTTCACCAGCGCGGAGGACAGCGGGGCGCCCACGGCCAGCAGCAGGTGGAAGGCAAGATCGGTGAGAACCCGTGCCACGGCGGCGATCGCGAGCGCGCTGAGCACGTGCGCGGCGGGCGCCCAGGCCGAGCCGTAGACCACCTCGACGATCGGCCCGGACAGGATGGCCAGCGCCAGACCGCCCGGCAGCACCGCGATGCCGACCAGTCCGACCACCTCGCCGGCGGCCAGGTTCAGGTCCACGCCGCGGTCCCTGGCGCGGGAAAAGGTTGCCAGCGCAACCCTTTCCAGGGTGGTGGAGACGATCGAGACCGGCCAGTTGGCCACGTTGTTGGCCAGGTAGAAGAAACCTAGAGCGGTGGCGCCGAGGATGCTGCCGGCGACCACCTGGGGCACGGCGTTGGACAACACGATCACCATCCCGGAGGCCACCACGGTGACCCCGTACCGGCCGACCTCACCGAAGTGCTCCCGGTCGAAGCCGAACCGCGGCCACTGCCTGCTGACGAACAGCAGCACCACCACGACCACCGCGGTGCCGGAGACGTGCCCGATGGCCAGCGACCAGGCGCCGAAGCCGGAGAGCGCGAGCGCCCCGGTCAGCGCCAGGTTCACCACCACGCCGGAGAGGTCGGCCACCAGCCTGCTGGCCTGGCGCAGCTCCCTGGTCAGCAGCGCGCCCGGCACGGCGGCGAAACCGTCCAGGAACACGTTCGCGGCCAGCAGCCGCACGATGTCGGTGGCCTGCGGGCTGCCCAGCCCCGCGGCCAGCGCGGGCGCGGCCACCAGGCACAGCGCGAAGGCCGTGGTGCCGCCGCAGACCGCCACCGTCCACGCGGTGGGCAGCAGCGGCCGCACGTCGCCGGAGTGGCGCACCACCGAGGCGGCCGCGCCGAGGTCGTTGAAGGTGAGCAGCAGCATCTGCACCACCAGCGCGGCGGCGTAGAGGCCGAAGTCCTCCGGCGCGAGCAGCCTGGCCAGCAGCACGCCGAGCAGGAAGGTGCCCAGCCGGGACAGCAGGGTGTTGAGCAGGCTCAGGCCCAGTCCCCTGCGGAACCGGCCGCCGAGCTCGGCCTGCCCGATGCCACCGTCCGTGCTCACTTGCCCGCTCCCAGCGCCTCGGTGGTCCACTCGCTGAAGTAGCTGCCGGCGTGCACCGCGTAGTCCACGGTGACCTCCGGCAGGTGCCGCACCCGCAGCGCGGCGGAGAGCCGGTGCGTGAACTCCCAGTCCTCCCTGGGGTGCACCCAGCCCGGTCTGGCCCACGGGTCGAAGCGCAGGCCGGGGAAGCGGCGCACGGCGACCGCGTTGACGTCCACCCACGCGGTGTCGGCGTGCGCACGCCGGTCGAAGTCCCGGCCGAGGATGTCCACAGTGGACCCGTCCGGCCTGCTCCGGTGCAGCGCGGTGTAGACCAGCCCGGCCCCGGCGCGCAGCGCGGGCAGCACGGTCTCCAGGTGGTGCGGGCGCCAGGTGTTGTCGTCGTCGAGGAAGGCCACGAACGGCGAGCGGGTCAGCCGGATGGCCGCGTTGCGGGCCAGTCCGGGGCTGTGGTGGTTGCGCGCCAAGGACAACACGGTCAGCCGGGGGTCCGCCGGCAGCGCGCCGAGCTCTCCACCGCCGTCGTCGACCACCACCACGGAGAGGTCGGTGACGGTCTGCGCGAGCGCGCTGCGCACCGCGCGGGCCAGGGCTTCCGGCCGCTTGTAGGTCGGGATGGCCACGGTGAACAGCGCGGTCGGCGTGGCGGGTAACAGCGTGGCCAGGCGGGCGATCTCGGCGTCCTCGGCCCGGCGCGCGGCGGCCCGCTCGGCGGCGAACTTCACCCGCCACCAGGTCTCGCCCACCACGTAGCGGCCGACGGTGCGGCGCAGCGCCTGTTTCACCCCGCCGGGCAGCAGCCCGTAGTCCCGGTTGCCCATGCTCACCTTCCCGCCAGCTGTGCTCGGACCTCGGCGGTGGCGGCCGGGTTGGTCGGCAGCCCGGCGAGCAGCCGGGCTCGTCCACTCAGCAGCTCGCGCAACGCGCGCAGGTGCGTGCCGCGGCGCAGCGGCAGCCGCAGCGCCTGGCTGAGCACCAGGGCCAGCCAGCCGGCCGCGGCAGCGGCGCGGGACTCCCAGGTGGCCAGGTGCACCACCTTGTTGGTGACCAGCTGCGCCCACAGCGCGGGCGAGACGCCGTACTCCCCGCCCCGGTGCAGCGCGTGCGCGCGCGGGGCCTGGCGGACCTGCCAGCCCGCGTCGGTGACCCGGCGGCAGTAGTCGGTCTCCTCGGAGTACAGGAACAGCTCCTCGCGCCAGCGGCCGACCCGGTGCGCGACGCCTGGCGCGATCATCAGCGCGGCCCCGTTGGCCCAGTCCACCCGCTCACGCGCCGGGCCGGGCGGCAGCTGCTCGCCGAGGGCTCCGGCGCGGGCGCCCAGCAGCGCCTCGGCCAGCACCCGCCGCGCGGTCGGGCGGCGGCGCAGGGTCGCCTCCGGCGCGCCGTCCGGCCTGCGCACCAGCGGCGCGGCGATGCCCACCGCGGGGTCGGCGCAGACCTCCAGCAGCTCGCGCACCGCGCCGGACTCCAGCCGCACGTCCGGGTTGAGCACCAGCACCGCCTCTTCCGGCGTGGCCAGCTCCAGGCAGGCGTTCACCCCGGCCGCGTAGCCGAGGTTGCCGCCGGTGTGCAGCACGGTCGCCTTGGGCGCCAGCTCCGCCACCAGCTCGGGACTTCCATCGCTGGAGGCGTTGTCGGCCACCACCAGCCGCCACTCCGGCACCCCGGCCAGCGCGGCGGGCAGGGCGTCCAGGAAGTCGGGCAGATCGGCCGCGGAGTTGTAGGTCACCACGGCCAGCAGCACGCCTGGGATTTGCTGGCTCAACGTCGTCCTCCGGCTTGGGTCACGACCGCGCCTGCCAACCCGATCATCAGGAAGGTCAGCGCCTGGAACTGGGGGAAGGACAGCGCGTCGAAGGTGGCGAAGCACACCGTGCACACCAGGAGTCCCGTCGCCACCGCCCACGCGGCGTCGCGCAGTTCGGCCGGGATGCTGCCAGGGCGCCGGAAGGTCCGCCAGGCCAGAAAGGCTGGCAAAACCAGAAGGGCGGCGAGTGCGAGCACCCCGGGCAGGCCGGATTCGACCGCGGTCAGCAGGTACTGGTTGTCCAGGTATGGCTGCGGCGGCGCGGTGTAGGTGCCGAACCCCTGACCGCTCAACGGCGCGGCGGCCAGCTTGTCGGCCACGTAGCCGTAGTCGTCGAGGCGGCCGGTGAGGCTGTTGTCGGTGCGGGCGCCCAGGATCGTGTTGGCCAGCACCTCGTAGAGCCGGGGCACCGCGGTCGCGGCCAGGCTGACCGCGACGCCGAGCAGCAGCACCCCGGTGCCCCAGCGCAGGCCGCCGATCCTGGGCAGGCTGAGCAGCAGGACCAGCGCCAGGCCGAGCAGGCCGGTGCGGGAGATGCTGACCACGATGCCGCCGCTGAGCACCGCCGCGCAGGCCCACCACAGCAGCGGGTGGCGGCCGTGCCGGATCAGGTGCAGGGCCAGCGGCACCGCGGCGGCGCAGACCGCGGCCAGCTCGATGGGGTGGTTGGCGAAGCCCAGCGCGCGTTCCAGCCCGCCGCGGGCCAGGTCCACCGTGCCCAGGCCCTGGGCGCTCAGGCCGGGGAAGCTCAGGTAGCTGCGCAGGTCGATCTTGGTGGCGAACTGCACGCCCGCGGTGCAGGCCGAGGCGGTCGCGCCCAGCACCACCGCGCCGAAGACCGCGCGCAGCATGCCGGGCCGGTCCAGGCCGTCGCAGGCCAGCAGGGCCAGGCCGGTGCACACCGCGAACAGCAGCGTGCTCCGGTCCGCCGAACCGAGCCGGTCGTCCGGCACGCCGAGGAACAGCGCGAGCGCGTTGGCCGCGGCGAAGACCAGCAGCGCGCCGAACAGGGTGGCCCGCACCAGGTTCGGCGCGGGCCGCAGGCCGAGCCCGCCGCCGAAGCGGGCGACCAGCCACCAGAGCAGGCACAGCGCGCCCAGCAGGCGGCCGGGGGTGAGCGAGCCGCCGACCCCGGCGATGACCAGGTTCTGCGGCAGCGCGAACAGCAGCACGGCCGCCACCAGCACCCGGTGCGGTGGCAGCCGCCGTGCCGGGGCGGCCGGGGCCGCCACCCGCATGCTCACTGACGTTCCTGGGGGGCCACATCGGGCACCTGGTCACGCTGGATGTGCTCGGTGACCTCGGCGTCGGAGTCCTGCAACCGCTTGCGCGGCGAGGGTTTGGGCTCCGGCGCGGCCGGCTTGGGCCGGTTGCCGCGGCGGTCCACCAGCACCACGGCGAGGACCACCGCGACCAGGCCGATGCCCGCGGTGAGGCCCAGCGCGCGCAGCTGCGCGGCCCTGGTGGTGGTGATCTCGTTGGGCGAGAGCACCTCGTTCAGGGTGAGCTGCTGTTCCACCGGCACCAGCAGGGTGTCCTGCCGCCGCTTGAGCTCGTCCCTGATCCGCTGCATGGCCAGCTGCCCGGTCTTGCGCACCGCGGCCTCGCTGGCCCCGGTGGCGATCACGGTGATGAACGGACTGTCCGTTGTGGACACTCCGCCGCCCTCGTTGGAGACCTCCAGGCTCGCGGTGCCGCCCTGGGCGGCCAGCTCCCTGCGGGTCTGCTGCGAGTTGAGCACCGCGATCACCACCACCGCGGCCTGGCCCTGCGAGCGGTCCACCGCGGCGAAGGGGTTGCGGTCCTGGCCGCCGTACTGGCGCAGCACCATGGTGAGGCTGGTTCCCCGGTACTGCTGCGGCACCGCGAAGGCGACCGCCGCGAGTAACAGGACCAGCCCGGCGAGCAGCAGGGCGGTGAGCTTCCACCGCTGCCGCAGCACCCGAAAGACATCCAGTGCGTCCACGCGCTCTCTCCCGATCACCGATCGTCCGGGCGTCCCGGCCCGGTGATCATTCTCGCTCCGTCCACCGCGGCCCGCGCCACGTTGCGCGCCATCGGCACCGCGTTGGCCTTGAACCAGGGCCGCAACGCCCACAGCGCGCGGCCGAGCTCGGCGCCCCGCAGCGGTGAGTTGCGCACCGCCTTGAGGTACCAGCCGGCCTCCTCGACGTTGGGCAGGACCAGCTTGCGGCCGTCGGTGCGTTGCTGCCGGTACCAGTCACGCTGGGAGACGCTCTGGGTCAGCCTGCGCTCGTGCAGCCGGTGGAAGAGCAGGTCCTGCTCGACCTCGGCGAAGGGTCCGTGCAGCGCCAGTTCGGCGACCAGGACGCGGTCGTTGTTCTTCACCGGCGGCAGCAACAGCGTACGCAGGAGCACCTCCCGCTTCATCAGCCCGTAGCAGTGGTAGTTCTCATGTTCCAGCTCGATCAGGTCGCTCAGCCGCACCACCGGGTCCAGGTGGTTGGTGCGGCAGGGGTTGCGCCAGACTCCCAGGGTCTGCCCGTCCCGGTCGATCTGCCGGGCGGCGCTGAAGGACAGCACCGCGAACGGGTCGCTCTCCAGCGCCTCCAGCAGCAGCCGCAGCCGGTCGGGGTGCGAGGCGTCGTCGGCGGCCGCCCACAGGAAGTAGGGGCTGTGCACCTCGCGGACCAGCATGTTGTGGTTGGCGGTGACCCCGACGTTCTCCGCCCGCCGCAGGTAGCGCACCCGCTCGTCCTTGCCCGCCAGCTCGCGGCAGATGTCCTCGGTGCCGTCGTCGGAGCAGTTGTCCGCGATGTGCAGCTCGAAGTCGACCCCGCGCTGGGCCAGCAGCGAGTCCAGCGCGCCTTGCAGGTAGGGCTTGCCGTTGCGCACCGGGAAGCCGACCGCGACCGGCGCGGGCACCTTCCGGATGAGCGCCGGGGCCGGTCGCGGGGCGGGCTGGGGGCGGTCGTCGGTCGGGGCGCTCATCGGGGGTTCCTCTCTGCGGACCGGCTCGGCCGGACGTGGCTCGGGTTCGGCGATGACCCAGCCGGTGATCTCCGGATAGGCGGCCCTGACCTCGTCGAGCAGGTCGGGCAGGAAGAGCAGCACCTCATCGGGCGCGGCCTCGATCAGTCGGGCCGGCGCGATCACGGGCACCCCGCTGCCCGGCATCCGCCGTCCCTGCTTTCCCGGCGAGGCATCGGCCACCGCGGGCAGCAGCTCCCGGTCCACCCCGGCCGCGCAGAGCAGCGCCACCGCCCTGGAGGCGGCCCCGTAGCCCAGCACCCGCCTGCCCTCGGCACGCGCGGCCACCAGGTAGCCGCGCAGGGCCGCCGCGCTGGCGGTGACCTGGCGCTGCACACCGCCCAGCACCGCCGGATCGGTGACCCCGAGCGAGCTCTCCCCGATCAGCAACGCGGACAGCGCCGGGTCGGGCGCGGCCGGTCCCTTGACCGCGGCCAGCAGCACGGTGCCGCCGTAGAGGTCGAACACCCAGGCCGAGCGCGGGCACAGCCCGGCCACGGTGAGCATCCTGGCCAGCGCCGGGGTCGAGTAGTAGGCGTAGTGGCCGTGCCGCAACGCGTTCCACTGTCCACATCGGACAATGGTAGCCAGCGAGTGGAACTGGACCAGCAGCACACCACCGGTCTCCAGCCGGTCTGCCCGCTCCTTGACCGCGGCGGCCTGGTCGGCGTGGTGCATGAGCCCGAAGCAGTCCAGCACCACCTGCGCGGACTCCCCGTCGGCGACCGGGCGCAGGCCGCGCTCGGCCAGCCGGGGCAGCCAGGAGCCGCCGTGCGGGCTGCCGTACTCCGCGACGGTGGCCCCCTCCGGCAGCAGCCCGGCGGCGGCCACCCGGTGGACCGCGTCGGCGGCCTGGTGCACGAGTGCCGCGGGTTCGGTGGCCAGCGGCTCCTCCGGCACGGTCGGGTCGTCGAGCAGCTGGGCCAGCCCGCAGTCCTCGCACAGCCACAGCTGCAACGGGTAGGCCGGGTCGGGGCCGGAGTCGGCAGCGGGCGGGAAGTGGTCGCAGGCCGGTTGGGTGTGCAGGTCCAGCACGATCCGCCCGCGCACCCCTCGGCAGAACCGGCAGGCGTGCCGGGCGCCACCCGTCTGGTCAGTCCCCATGGCGGGCCCGCTCGTGCAAGATGCCCGGGTGGAGATCCGCCGCACCGACCTCGCCGACGTCCTGCTGTTCCTGCCCAGCCCGCACCGGGACGACCGCGGCCTGTTCACCCGCACCTTCGACGCCGACATCGCCGCCGCGCACGGCCTTGACCCCGATGCCTTCCGCCAGGACTCGCAGTCCCGCTCGCACCGGGGCGTGCTGCGCGGCCTGCACGGCCGGCTCGGCCGCGGCGAGGCCAAGCTGGTCCGCTGCGCCCGCGGCGCGGTGCACGACGTGCTGGTCGACGCCCGCCCCGGCTCGCCCACCTTCGGCCGCCACCAGGCCTTCCGCCTGGACGACGAGACCTTCGCGCACCTGTACGTGCCGCCGGGTTTCCTGCACGGCTTCCAGGTGCTCAGCGAGACCGCCGACGTCTGCTACCGCATCGACCGCCCGCACGACCCGGCCGAGGACGTCGCGGTCCGCTACGACGACCCGGACCTGGCCATCGACTGGCCCCAGGAGGTCCGCATGCTCAGCCCCCGCGACGCCGCCGCCGGCACCTGGGCCACCCTCCGCGACACCCTGAGCTGACCCCTCCCCACCGTGTTGGCCGAACTCGTACGGAGTGTTGGCCGAACTCGTACCCGGTGTTGGCCGTTGTGGGCGAGGCGCACCGCTTCTGCTGTCCGTTTCGGCCAACGTGGCGTACGACAACGGCCAACACGGCGTACGACAACGGCCAACACGGCGGAGGGTTGAGGCGGTCACGGGACCGGCTCCCGCACCGGGCGGAGGTCGGGGGCGAGGGTGCCGGCGTCCCTGCGGTCGGACAGGCGGGGCAGGCGGGTGAAGCGGCGCTGGAAGGACTCCTGGGTCAGGCCGTGCTTGCGGTAGGCGTCGGCCAGTTCCGCCGCGCCGCCCAGCACAGTCCACTGTGGACGGTACTCGGGCAGCACCTCGGTGATCTTGGCGAAGTCCACCCGGTAGGAGCGCGGGTCGTTGCCGGCCTCGCCGGTGATCAGCAGCTCGGAGCCGGGCACCGCGGCCACCACCGACTCGGCGATCTGGGCCACGGTCAGGTTGTTCTCCGCCATGCCCACGTTGAACGCCTGGCAGTGCACGGCCTCGGCGGGCGCGTGCAGCGCGGCCAGGAAGGCCGCCGCGATGTCCGCGGCGTGCACCAGTGGCCGCCACGGGGTGCCGTCGGAGAGCACCCGGACCTGGCCGGTCAGGATGGCGTGGCCGACCAGGTTGTTCAGCACGATGTCCGCGCGCAGCCTCGGCGAGAAGCCGAAGGCGGTGGCGTTGCGCAGGAACACCGGACTGAAGCCGTCCCCGGCCAGGTGCACCAGGTCGTCCTCCACCCGGACCTTGCTCTCCGCGTACGGGGTGACCGGCCGCAGCGGCGCGCTCTCCCCGACCAGCTCCTCGCCCGCCGCGCCGTAGACCGAGCAGGTCGAGGCGTAGAGGAACCGGGCGACCCCGGCCTCCTTGGCCAGCCGGGCCAGCCGCACCGAGGCGGCATGGTTGATGTCGTAGGTCAGGCCGGGCTCCAGCGACCCGAGCGGGTCGTTGGACAGCGCGGCCAGGTGGACCACCGCGTCGAACCCGGCGACGTGCTCGGCGGTGACGTCCCGCAGGTCGACGGCGAAACCGTCCGGGTCGGCCGGTTCCGGGCCGAGCACGCAGTCGGCGAACAGGCCGGAGTCCAGGCCGTGCACCTGGTGCCCGGCCGCGGTCAGCGCCGGGGCCATGACGCTGCCGAGGTAACCCTGGTGGCCGGTGAGCAGCACCCGCATCGTTCTCACCCTTCCGCGTCCAGCCGGAGCTGGACCTTGTCCGTGTGGAAGGCCTCCGCGTACCGGGCGCGGGTCTGCACGCCGCGGATCCGGGCGAGGCCGAGGAAGGTCTCCCGGTCGAACCAGTCCTTGTCCCGCTGAGACGGGTAGTGCGCGTCGAGCAGCGTGGCCTTGGCCTGCGCGACGGCGGGTTCGAGTGGCTGGAAGACGGTGGGCTGGGCGAGGTCGCTCTCCCACTTGAGGATCTCGTAGCCCAGCCGCAGCTGGTCCCGGAACACCTGCGGGACCAGCTCGGCCAGGGCGCGGTGGTCCTGGTGCGCGTCGTGCGGCGCGGGCGCGAAGACCACCTCGGCCTCGACCCGCGCGCGGAAGGTGGCCAGCTCCTCCTTGGCCCGGCCCCAGTGCTGGGGCACCCGGCCGTCGGGCAGGTCGAGCACGGTGACGTCCAGGTCCGCGCCGGGGCAGAAGGCGGCCAGCGCGGCCCGCTCCTCGTCCTCGCGCTTGCTGCCCGCGCCGGTGAGCACCAGCGCGCTCACCCGTTGCCCCGGCCGGGCCGCGCACAGCGACAGCAGCGTGCCGCCGCAGCCGATGGCGATGTCGTCACAGTGCGCGCCGAGCACCACCACGGGCACCGGCCCGGGCGGGGACAGCGAGAGCACCTCAGACCCCGCTCAGCCGGAGCACCTTGGCCACGGGCGCCGACTCCTCGGCCTCCCGCTCCCACAACATCCACGGGCGGTCGCCGTTCTGGTAGCCCTGTTCCAGCGCCACCCGCTCCTTCACCGTGTCCGCGGGCTGCCAGAAACCGCGGTAGGGATAGGCCAGCAGCTTGCCCTGCTTGGCCAGTTCCCCGCAGCCGTCCTCGACCAGGTCCCCGTTCTCCGGGATGTGGTCGAAAACCTCCTGGCGGAGCACGAAGAAACCGCCGTTCTCCCACAGCGGCAGGCTGCTCACCGGGGTGATCCCGGCGACCTTGCCGTTGTCCCCCAGGTCCACGCAGTGGAAGGAGGACTGCGGCGGCACCACCATCATCGAGGCCGAGGCCCCGCTGCCGGCGAACCGGCGGACCATCTCATCCAGCGGCGCGTCGGTGAGCACGTCGGCGTAGTTGGCCAGGAACATCTCCTCGCCCGCCACCAGGTGCCGGACCCGGCGCAGCCGCTCGCCGATCGGCGAGTTCTGGCCGGTCTGCGCGAAGGTGATGGTCCAGTCGCTGATATCAGTCGAGAGCAGCTCGACCTTGCCGTTGCGCAGCACGAAATCGTTTGACGCCGTTTCCGAGTAGTTCAGGAAGAAGTCTTTGATGTACTGCGCACCGTATCCCAGGCACAGGATGAAGTCCTTGTGCCCGAAATGCGCGTAGTACCGCATCACGTGCCAGAGCAACGGACGTGGCCCGACCGGGTGCATCGGCTTGGGCAGATCGTCGGCGGAGCCGTTGCGCATGCGCATCCCGTAACCGCCGCAGAACAGCACTACCTTCATGGGTTCACCTCATTGTGTCCGTCGGCCGTGCCGGCTGCGGGGTCGACTATCGAGAGCTCGGGAATGGGAAAAACCAGACGTCCGCCCCATTCGGCCACATATCGGAGTTGCTCGGTCAGCTCGGCGCGCAGGTTCCAGGGCAGCACCAGCACGTAGTCCGGCCGGTCCTGCTCGATCCGCGCCACCGGCAGCACCGGGATCCGGGTGCCGGGGGTGAACCGCCCGTGCTTGTACGGGTTGCGGTCCACGGTGTAGCGCAGCAGGTCCGGCCGGATCCCGCAGTGGTTGAGCAGCGTGTTGCCCTTGCCCGGCGCGCCGTAGCCGACCACGGTCTTGCCCGCCTCGGCCGCCTCGACGAGGAAGCGCAGCAGGTCCCGGCGGACCTTGGCCACCTGCCTGCCGAACTCGGCGTACCCGGCGACGGTGTGCAGCCCGGCCGCGGCCTCCTCGGCGAGGACCGCGGCCACCCGTGCCTCCGGCTCCCCGGCGACCTCGCTGGGCCGCGCCCACAGCCGGATGGACCCGCCGTGGGTGGGCAGCAGCTCGACGTCGACCAGGGTCAGGCCGCCGCTGGCCAGCGCGCGCTGCGCCGCGGCGACGGTGTAGTACTGGAAGTGCTCGTGGTAGATCGTGTCGTACTGGGTGTGCCGGATCAGCGTGAGCAGGTGCTGGACCTCGATGGAGACCCAGCCGTCCTCGGCCACCAGCGCCCGCAGGCCCTGGGTGAAGCCGAGCACGTCCGGGATGTGCGCGTAGACGTTGTTGGCCACCACCAGGTCGGCGGGCCCGTGCTCGGCGCGCACCGCCGCCCCGGTCTCCGCGGAGAGGAACTCGGTCACGGTGGGCACGCCCTTGGCCCGCGCCGCCTCGCCCACGTTCACCGAGGGCTCGACGCCGAGGCAGCGGATGCCCCTGGCCAGCACGTGCTGCAGCAGGTAGCCGTCGTTGCTGGCCACCTCCACCACGAAGGAGTCACCGCCGAGACCGAGGCGCTGGGCTGCCTCGGTGACGAACTTCTCCGCGTGCGCCACCCAGGAGGTGGAGAAGGAGGAGAAGTAGGCGTACTCGGTGAAGGTGTCCTCCGGCGTGATCAGCGGCGGCAGCTGCGCCAGCAGGCAGTCCCCGCACACCCGCAGGTGCAGCGGATAGGTCTGCTCCGGCGCGTCGAGCTCGGCCGCGGTGAGGAAGTGCTCACACGGCGGGCTCGCGCCCAGGTCGACCACGCTGTGCAGCGTGGCGGAGCCGCACAGTCGGCAGGTCATCAGTACGCACCCCGCCCACCGACGACCGCCGAGGCGGTCTTCCACAGGATCACCAGGTCCATGAACAACGACCAACTCTCCACATAACGCAGGTCCAGCCGCACCGACTCCTCCCATGACAGGTCGCTGCGCCCGCTGACCTGCCACAACCCGGTCAGGCCCGGTTTGACCAACAGGCGCCTGCGCGCGTCGGGGCCGTAGCGGGCGACCTCCTCCGGCAGCGGCGGGCGCGGGCCGACCAGGGACATCGAGCCGGCCAGCACGTTGAACAGCTGGGGCAGCTCGTCGAGGGAGTAGCGGCGCAACACCGCACCTACCTTGGTCACCCTCGGGTCCCGGCGCAGCTTGAACAGCGGTCCTGCCGCCTGGTTGGCTGACTCGTAGTCGGCCTTGCGGCGGTCCGCGTCCGGCACCATGGACCGGAACTTGAGCATGGTGAACCGCCGCCCGTCCCGGCCCACCCGCGACTGCCGGTAGAGCACCGGGCCGCGGCTGGTGCACTTGATGGCCAGCGCGATGCCCAGGAACGCCGGGCTGAGCAGCACGGTCAGCAGCAGCGCGGACACCCGGTCCACCGCCGCCTTGACCAGCCAGCCGATCCCGCTGAAGGTGGGCGCGCTGACCCAGAGCATGGTCAGCCCGAACACCGGGGCCACGTGCAGCCTCGGCCCGGCGATCTCCACCAGCGAGGGCGCCACCACCAGCTCGGCGGTGCTGCCCTCCAGCTGCCAGGCCAGCTGCTGCAACCGCGGCGGGGTCCAGTCGGTGGACCCGGCCACGGCCACCATCCGGTAGCCGCCCAGCCGGACCCGGTCGACCAGGTCGTCCAGGTCGCCGACCACCGGCACCCCGGCGATCTCACCCGGCACCCGGACGCCCGCGCCGGCGCCGTGCGGCGTGCACACGGCCTCCACCCGCCAGCCCAGGTGCGAGTCCCTGCGGGTGCGCTCGATCAGGTCGCGCACCGCCTCCGGACTGCCCGCGGCCAGCACCGGCAGCAGGCAGCTGCCCTGCCGGCGCCGGCGGTGCAGCACCCGGCGCAGCAGGTAGCGGACCGGGATCGCGATCCCGGCGAAGGCGGGCAGCGCGGCGAACACCCAGCCCCGCATCCCCTGTGCCTGGATGGCCAGCGCGGCCAGCGCCAGCACCACCATGCCGGTCAGCGCGGCGCGCCCGACCCGGCGGAACTCCTCGGGGCCCTGTCCCAGCACCCTGGGGTCCCAGGCCCGGTTCAGCGGCAGGGCCAGCACCGCGGTAGCCGCGGTGACCAGACCCAGCAACAGCTCAAGACGCCCCGTTCCCGGCGTCCCGTTGATCACGAACACTCCGACCGCGACCACCGCGCACACGATGGCCAGCAGGTCTCCCACCACGACCGCCAGCTGGTATCGCAGCTCCCACCCTGCGAAAACCTTCCGGCCCTGTAACGCGGGGGCCTCGGTTGCCGATACTTTCTTCTCTCCCGTTTGCCACAAAGCGGCTCGCACTTATTCACCTCGCGGTAACGCCACCATTTTTTGGGCATGGGAGAGCCACGTGTGTTACCCAATCCCCCGTGACCAGGTAACGGCCAACGCCTGCCTGTCGGTGACTTACTGAAAGCCGCCTGGCCGCGCCCAGGCTGAAGCTTCTGTCCCCGTAGATTCCGCGCTGCGTGAAACTCCCCCGCCGCAGGAAGGTAGTCGACGTCAAAAACAGACAAAAATCGTCCGAACGGGGGACGCAACTGACCGGTAGTCAGGTTTTACTCCACACGGCGTACTACTTAGACCCGATTGGCGTAATGAGGCCGCTACCGTTCGGTCTCATTTCGATCACTCGGAGACATCGGCCACAGTCGACTCGTTACGACTCGGTGACCTCATTTCACCCGCATGTGGGACCTTCGGCGGGGTAATCAGCTCGGTTGGCGGGCGGGCCGCGGGGATGAGCGGCCGGGAAGGGTCCGGCCGGGCGGGCTTGGTCAGGTAGGGCCGCAGCAGTCTGGTGAGCGCCAAACCCGGCGCGAGCAGCGGAACCATGCCCGATAGGGCAGCCGCGACCGCCCCAGCGGTCAGCACGTCCACCGGCAGCAGCCGCGCCCGGCGGTCGACCAGCTTGCCGCGGCCGGGCAGCGCGCACAGCGCCAGCAGCGCGATGAACCCGGCCAGCACCAGCACCGCCCTGGAGATCGCCGGCTGGTAGCCCAGCCCCTCGGCCGCGGCCATCACCAGCAGCCAGCCGGCCAGCGCGGGCAGCAGGGTCCGCTCGGTGGTGGCCGCCCACAGCAGCCCGGCCACCCAGGCGGTCGCGGTGAGCAGCCCGGCGTGCGCCGGATCGCGCAGCCAGCCGCCGACCACGTCCAGCCAGCCCGCGGCGCCCTGGCCAAAACGCGACAGCACCGCGCGCGGCACGTCCAGCGGGGTGAACACCGCGCCGGTGGTGTTGAACTGGGCGCCGACCCAGACCAGCACCCACACCGAGATCGGCCAGGCCAGCGCCAACTGCCAGCGGGGACGGGTGACCGCGGTCGCCCAGGCACCGGGAAGTTCACGCCACCTCGACCACGTCACAGCCACGTCCTCGATCCTGGTGTGGTCGCCGTCGGTGAGCAACCCACAACGGAGCGCGTCCAGCAGAAAATCGTTCAACCGGGGAATTGTTGCCCCGGCAGTAGAGTGCCCCCATGCACCACGGCGGCTATCCCCATGGCGGCAGCTCGGCGTTCCTGTTGGCGCAGCTCGGGTTCACCGCGGCCAGGCGGTTCGCCGAACGGCTGGCCCCGCTGGACCTGGAGCCCAGGCACGTCGGCCTGCTCCGCGTGGTGGCCGCGGCCGAGGGGCAGTCCCAGCAGGCCATCGGCGAGCGGATGCGGATCGCGCCCAGCCGGATGGTCGCCTTCGTCGACGACCTGGAGGCGCGCGGCCTGGTGCAGCGCAAGCGCAACCCGGCCGACCGCCGCGCCTACGCCCTGCACCTGACCGGGCGCGGCCGGGAGCTGCTGGAGACCGCGCTGGCCGAGGCGGCCAGGCACGACGCGGAGATCACCGCCCCGCTCTCCGAGCAGGAGCGGCACAGCCTGCACGAGCTGCTGACCAAGCTGGCCGAGGCGCACGAACTGGACCAGCACCGGCTCCCCGGCGGGCCGCACTGATGGCCTCGCGGAAGAAGGTCCCGCTCAGCGACCCGGACCGGTACCGGGAGGTGCTGACCGCGGCCCGCGCGGTGCTCGCCGAGGTCGGCTACGAGCGGTTCAACATGGACCTGGTGGCCCGCCGCGTGCAGGCCAGCAAGGCCACCCTGTACCAGCGCTGGCCGTCCAAGGCCGCGCTGATCATCGACGCCATCCACACCTACCAGGCCCGCCCGGACTGCCCGGACACCGGCTCGCTGGTGGAGGACTTCCGGTTCCTGGGCCGCTGGGCGGTCACCCAGACCAACGCGGACACCCGCGGCCTGGTCATCGGCCTGCTGGAGGGCAGCCGCCGGGACGAGGAGCTGGCCAGGCTCTACCTGGAGCGGATGCAGCAGGGCGGCCCCGACCTGGCCCAGCTGGTGGTCCAGCGCGCCGCCGAGCGCGGCGAGCTGGCCCCCGATGTGGACCTGGAGATCCTGCAGGACCTGATCGGCGCGCTGTACCTGTTCCAGCTGCTGGTGCGCGGCGTGCCACCGGACGAGCAGCTCATCGACCGGGTGGCCGACGGGATCATCGGCCCGCTTTCAACCAAACGAGCGACCACCGCCGCCCAGCAGAGCCAGGGGAACCCGCCCTAGTTTGCCAAGCATGACGGCTGCGGCAGAGGTCGAGCGCGGTTCCCGGACCAACCTGGTCTTCGGCGCGATGGTGCTCGGCCTGCTGCTGGCCGCACTGGACCAGACCATCGTGGCCACCGCACTGCCCACCATCGTCAGCGAGCTGGGCGGCGCGAACCACCTGTCCTGGGTGGTCACCGGCTACATGCTGGCCGAGACCATCGCCACCCCGCTGTTCGGCAAGTTCGGCGACCTGTTCGGCCGCAAGATCGTCTTCCAGGTCTCGGTGGCGCTGTTCACCGCGGGCTCGCTGTTCTGCGGGATGGCCACCGGCATGTTCGGCCTGGTCGCGGCGCGGGCGTTGCAGGGCTTCGGCGCCGGCGGGTTGATGGTCACCTCGATGGCACTGGTGGCCGACCTGATCCCGCTGCGCGAACGTGGCAAGTACCAGGGCCTGATGGGCTCGGTGTTCGGCGTGGTCACGGTGGCCGGCCCGCTGCTGGGCGGGCTGTTCGTGGACCAGCTCAGCTGGCGCTGGGCGTTCTACGTCAACGTGCCGCTGGGCCTGCTGGTGCTGCTGGTCGCGGGCGCGGTGATGCCCAGGGTGCCCAAGGGCGCCCGCCCGGTGATCGACTACCTGGGCATCCTGCTGCTGGCCCTGGGCGCGGGGGGCCTGACCCTGCTGACCAGCTGGGGCGGCACCACCTACGCCTGGGACTCGCCGGAGATCCTCTGGCTGGGCGTGGTCTCGCTGGTCGCGGTGGCGCTGTTCGTGCTGGTGGAGCTGCGCGCCACCGAGCCGGTGCTGCCCATGCGGCTGTTCCGGGGTCGGGTGTTCTCGGTCTCCGGCGTGCTCAGCTTCGTGATCGGCTTCGCCATGTTCGGCGGCATCACCTACCTGCCGATCTTCCTGCAGGTGGTGCAGGGCCACTCGGCGACCGAGTCCGGCCTGCGCATGCTGCCGATGGTCGCGGGCCTGATGGCCGCCTCGATCTTCAGCGGCAGCTGGGTCGGCCGCACCGGCCGCTACCGGCACTTCCCGATCATCGGCACCGGCGTCACCGCGGCCGGCCTGTGGCTGATGTCCCACCTGGACCGCGAGACCACCTTCGTCACCGCCTCGCTGTACATGCTCGTGCTCGGCGCCGGCCTGGGCCTGGGCATGCAGGTGCTGGTGATCGCGGTGCAGAACACCTGCGACTACGCCGACCTGGGCGCCGCCACCAGCGGCGTCACCTTCCTGCGCACCCTGGGCAGCTCCTTCGGCGTCGCGGTCTTCGGCGCGATCTTCTCCGCCCAGCTGACCGCGAACCTGGCAGGCGCCAACCTGCCCCCCGGCTTCGACCCGGGCGCCGCGGCCAACCCGGAGATGGTCCGCCACCTGCCCCCGGAGCTGCTCACCCCGCTGGCCACCGCCTACCAGGACAGCCTGCAAACGGTCTTCACCTGGGCCGTCCCGGTGGCGCTGCTGGCCTTCGCCATCGCCTGGCTGCTCCCCGGCGTCCAGCTCCGCGACTCGGTCCGGGACAAGGCAGGCGACCTGGGCGAGGGCTTCGGCATGCCCGAGTCCCACACGAACGAGCAGGAGCTGGAGAAGTCCGTCGCCGCCGTCTGGCAACGCAGGCGCAAGGAGCTGCGCCCCCTGCTCCGCGAACGCCTGCGCGACTGCATGGACGAGGCCGACGCCTGGCTGCTGGCGCAGATCTATCGGAACAGCAAGCAGGAGGGTCGCACCACCCTCACCGAGATCGCCGACCCCCTGGACCTGCCACCCCGGATCCTGGAACCCACGGTCACGGACCTGGTCCAGCGCGGCCTGCTCGCCCGCGAAGGCGACTGGCTGAGCTTCACCCCCGACGGCGAACAGGCCATCGTCCGCCTGACCGCCGTCTGGCGCGACTGGCTAACGGAACTGCTGGCCACCGAGGATCCTGGCCGAGGGGCAGAACTGGCTGCCGCGGTCGATCGTCTGGCAAGCCGGATGATCGCGGATCACACCACCTTGCGAGAGCGCCACTGGGAGCGCAGTCCTGCCCATTCATGATCGTGGACTAGCCGCGGACCTCACAGGTCACGTACCTGCCCACGGCCAGCGGGTTCCAGTTGCTGGCGTACTGGAGCAGGAACTTGTGCGTCTTGATGGTGACGCCACCACGCTTGTGGAAAATCGATGTGTCGATGAATTCCCATTCATATCCGGGTGCAACCTGCGAACGCGGCTCGCAGGTGGGCGGCGCCAGGTAGGGCGGCGGCTTGATATTGACATCAGCACTCGCCGTCCCGGCAGAAACAGAAAGCAGGGACGCCCCCACAAGACCGAGTGACAGCAAAAGCTTACGAATCATGAAAACCTCATATTGTTTTTGTGGCCGATCCCCCCGGATCGGCCACAAAAACGTATCAGCTCACCCAGCCAATAAAAACGTGACCAAAACAACATGTTACCAACAAAGGGGGACAGGCGATCAGTCAGCAAGACGACCGGTCATATTGAACCGATTGCGGCATCACTTATAGTAGCGGCCCGCGCACTCACGGTGATCGCAATAGTGAAGAGCGGTAACAATTACCCAGGATCCACGCCTGAGTTGACCGAAACGCACCCGGGCGAAGCGGCCCCAGGTTAGAGTCCACCGCTCGTTTCACCCGTCAAGGAGTACATCGTGCAGTTCGGCATCCTGCTCATCGTCCTGGGCCTCGGCGCTTTCCTGCTGCCGCTCATCGGCCTGCGATTCCGCATCATGGATCTGGTCGAGGACTACCAGCCCTGGGCCAGCATCGGTATCACCGTCATCGGCCTGATGATCGTGATCGCGGTCATTGTGAACCGCAAACCGCAGAACACCGGCGACCAGTCCGTCGCCTGATCGGAAGCAATTTCTGGGGGATGGCCGCCCACTGAACCGGTGGCCATCTTTCTTTTCGGCTACGGCCCCGCCAACCGCCGATCCCCACCAAACAACCCCGCCGGGTCGTAATGCGCCTTCACCTCCGCCAACCGCCCCCGATACTCCCCAGGCAACGCCCCAGCCACCTGCTCCCCCAGCCCCCCGGCCTCCGCGGGCGCCAGCAAGAAGCTCAACAGGTTCCCCCCGGTCCGCCAAGGCGCGCAGGCAGCTTCCACCCGGCGTCCGAACTCCCCCGCCTCGGCCACGCTCGTCTCATCCGGCGTCACCGCCATCGTGTACACCAGGAACTCCGCCCCCGTCGCGCCCAGCCGAGCCCCCTCGCCCGCGACGTGCCGGGCTTCCAGTGTCACGAACGACTCCCCCGGCTTGGCGAGTTCCACCAACGCCTCCGGCAGCTCCGTGACCGCGGTCGAATATCCCGTGCGCGGCAAGGGTTTCACCGGATCATTGGTCACCGTGTCGATCTCGCGGTACGGCATCTCGCGGAACGTGTCCAGCACGACTCCCGGCTGGGATCGCAAGGGGCGCAACAACTCCTCGGCCTCGCCGGCGCTACCGGCGTACGCGGCGCGCAACGCGACCAGGGTCCGGTTCCGCAAGGGTTCCGGGAGGGCGGGGCTGGCCGGGTACTGGAGGAAGGTCAGTGCGGAGGTCAGTTCCAGCGGGGTTCCGCCGGCCCATTCCCGGTACAGGGCAAAGATTTCCGGGGCGGACTCGATTGGCCAGTAGGTGGCGCCGGCGTAGACGCGGGGGACCTCGAACAGGCGCAGGCGGAGCTTGGTGACCACGCCGACGTTGGGGCCGCCGCCGCGGACTGCTTGCCACAGCTCGGGTTCGCGGTCGGCGTCGACCCAGCGGAGGCGGCCGTTGGCGGTGACGATCTCGGCGGCCAGGATGGTCTCGGCGCAGAGTCCATATTTTCTCGCCAGCCAGCCGGAGCCGCCGGTGAGGGCGTAGCCGGTGACGCCGACGTTGCCGGAGGAGCCGGACAGGCCTACTAGGCCATAGGGGTGGGCGGCTTCCAGTAGCTCCTGCCAGCGGATGCCCGCGCCGATCTCGGCGGTGCGGGCCACCGGGTCCAGGCGGATGCCGGTGAGGGCGCTGGTGTCGATCAGCAAACCGCCCTCGGCTGGGGCCAGGGCGCCGTGGCCGGTGGACTGGACGCGGACCGGGAGGCTCAGTTCGGCGGCGAAGCGGACCGCGGCCTGCACGTCGGCGGCGTCAGCCGGGGCGATCACGACCTCGGGGCGGTGCCGGATCCGGCTGTTCCACCCGGTGCAGACCTCGTCGTACCGGGGCATGTCCCGGGTGATGATCCGGCCGGTCAGCCAGCTCAGCTGTTCGCTCACCCGGGAAGCAGACCACAGACCGGCGGAGATCAACAGGCGTAGAGCGGATTGGGGTGCACCGGGGCGCAGTAGCGGATGTGCAGGTGGTTGTCGTGGTTGTCATACCTGGTGGTCAAGCCCTCCCTGATCAGCTCGGGGTCGTTGAAGAAGATCAGTTTCACCCGGCCGGCGGCGGTCGAGCGCAGCGCCCGCACCAGCGACCTGGTGGCGGCGCGGTCGTAGGCGGGGTCCCGCCAGGTGATCCGGCCCGCGGTGCACTGGGCGCGGTCCGCGCGGATCGGCCACAGGTCGACGTCCATGCCGAGCTCGTGGCTGGCGTGGCCGGCGATGTCGCCGCCGTGCTCCTTGCTGACATCGCCCAGTGGCACCTTGCCCTGGCCGGTCCCGGCGAAGGACCGCGCCGCCGCCTCCAGCTGGCCGATGGTCGCGCCGGTCCCCCAGTTGGCCGTGCCGTTGCCGTCGGGGTCCTGGTCGCACAGGGCGGCCAGGTCCGGGTAGTCGTAGTGCCACAACAGGTTTCGCCAGGTGTCCGGGCCGGCCACGCCGTCCGCGCCGATCCCGGCGTGCTGCTGGAAGGCCAGCACTGCGGACCGGGTGGCCGCGTCGAAGCTGCCGTTGACCGGCAGGCTCAGCCCGCGCTTGGCGTTGAGCTGCGCCTGGAGTGCCGACACCGCGGGGCCGCTCGCGCCCTGGCGCAGGGTCACCAGCAGCGCGCCCCAGGTCGCCGGGCCCGCGATGCCGTCCACGGCCAGGCCCTTGGCCTGTTGGAAGGCGCGGACCGCGGTGGTGGTGCTGGCCGCGTACACCCCGTCGGCCGGTGGGCTCTGCCCGTGCTGACGCAGCAACTGTTGGAGCGCCAGCACATCGGCGCCCCGGTTGCCCGCGCCCAGCGCGGGCAGGAACGCGCCGGGGAGGGCCGCGGCCGGAGCGGCCGTGCTCACCAGCACCAGGGTCGTCACCAGCAGGGCGAGCGCCGCCCGGCCGAGCACACGCGCGAACATGTCAAACTTTTTCGCACACGACCGACTTCAGGACAATCCTCCACCGGTCGGGTCTACAGCGGCTGCTGGCCGTTGCGCGGGTCGGGCGGGAACCGCGAGGCGGCCGGGTAGTCCGGCATCTCCGGCAGCTGGGTGCGGTTGGCCGCGAACTCGCGCAGCGCCCGGCCCGGACCGGCTTGCAGGTGCGCCAGCACCCGGCGCAGCGCCTCGCCGCCGAGCTGGTCGATGTCCACGTCCTGGGCGAAGCCGGAGTCCAGCAGGGACTGCACGATGCCGCGGCTGGTGTCCAGGCTCAGCTTCTCCTGCTCGGCCAGCAGCTGCACCACCTTCGCGGTGTCGCCGGGGTGCTCGGCCAGGTGCAGGGCGAGCACCGCGTAGTGCCCGTCCTCGACCAGCCTGCGCAGCCGCTGCGCCCTGGTCACGATCAGCTCGCCCTGCTGCTGGTCGGCCAGCATGGCCAGCCGGTGCTCGCGCAGCCGCTCGTCCTGGGTGATCCGGACGTGGCAGCGGAACAGCGTGACGCCCTCCGGCAGCGCGGTCGGCGCGATCGCGGGCAGCTGGTTGAGCGCGGTCTCGGCCAGCGCGGTCGCCGCCGGGTCGAACCGGCGGGACTCCTGGCGCAGCTGGGCCAGCAGGTGCCTGCGGCACAGTTCGACCGCGTCGGTGAGCCGGTTGCGCACCACCTGCACGGGGTCGTGCACCCGCCAGCCGAACTCCAGCTCGGTGTGGAACTGGAACAGGTCGCCGTGGCAGGGCAGCAGCACGTTGGTCAGCGCCCAGTGGTCGGCCAGGTCCACCTCGTACAGCCAGCGCACCCCGCCGGAGCGCCACTCCCGCGCGCTGGGCATCCGGGGCGGCACGTACACGTTGCCGTCCACCGTGGACAGCACGAACGTGGTGTGCGGGCGGGGCGCGGGACGGCCGGCCAGCATTCTGCGGACCGGCAGCTCGATCTCACTGCGGATGGGGCTGCGGAGGTCGGCGGTGAGGTGGGGTTCCGCCGTGTGCTCGTCATGGGGTGCGGTCAAGGCCGTGCTCCTCGGACTGGTGACGACAGCGCGTCGAGCACCGCGGCCGCGGCCGCGGTGGCTGGCGGGTCGGCGTCCGGCCAGGTGAGCGCGGCGCGACGCAGAATCTCAACCTCCCTCGGCAGTCTCGCGATGGAGCGGGCCAGCCTGGCCAGGGCCGTGGTGGCGGCGGTATCACCTTCGCAGGACTGTGCCCACCAGCGCAGCACCCACCTGGCCGGGCGATTGACCAGCGGGTCGATCAGCGCCCGCCGCCACAGCCCGGCCAGCGCCGAGGACGCCTCCGCCCCCTGGTCAGCCCACTGCAACAGCCGCGGCGCGCTGCTCTCGCCTGGCCGGCAGAGGTCGGCGCAGAGCTGGAGGAACCCGTAGACCCCGACGTGCCTGCGGTGCGCCCGGTGCGAGGTCGCCCAGCTCTCCACGGTGGCGATCACGGTGGCCAGCAGCGCGTCGTCGGCGGAGCGGGCCAGCTCCACCAGGCTCTGCGAGATGGCGAACACGCCGCCGGGATCGGACTGCCCGGCCAGCTCGCCGAGCACCTCGAACGCGGTGTCCGGCACCAGGTGGCCCAGGGACTCGCCGAAGGCGCGGGCCGCGGTGCGGCGCAGCTGCCACTCCCCGGACCGGGACCAGCTGTGCGCCAGCCGGACCACCGCCCCGGTCAGCTGGAAGTCGCCCGCGGCCACGCCGAGGGCCACCAGCGCGGCCTCCCGGCCCGCCGGGTCGTCCCCGGCGGCCCACGGCTCCAGCACGGCCCTGCGGAAGGTCTCGAACTCCCTGGACATCAGCAGCCCGACCGCCGCGCCCGCCCCGCCGCGCACCGGCCGGGCGTGGTGCGTGCCCAGCTCGCGCAGCCAGCGCAGCAGCGCGGGGCGGCCGTAGTAGCCGGCGCACCACAGCTGGTCCACGATCCACGGCCGGTGGTCGGGCTGGCGCAGCCGGACGATCTCGGTGGGCACCCGGCCGTACGGGGTGTGGCTCCAGGCCCGCAGGATCTCGGTGCGGGTGCGCTCGCAGCGGGCCTGCCGCCCGTGTGGCGGCCCGTCCACCCTGGCCGCGGCCCGGCCGGTGGTCAGCCGGTCCAGCCGTTCGGCCAGGTCCACCACGGTGCCGTAGGCCAGGCCGTCGAACATGGCCACGCACAGCAGGAACGCCCGGTCCGGCGAGGACACCTCGTCCAGCCAGGCGCGCAACTCCTCCTTGGAGCGCACGGTCAGCCGCTGGGCGATCTCGGCCGCCTCCGCGCCGCGGTCCAGCCGGTCCAGCCTGGCCAGCTCCTCGGCCAGCCGGACCAGCGCGGCCGCCTCGAACGGCTCCTGACAACTGCCCTCGATGAGCTCGGCGACCGCGCGCCGCCCGGTCAGCTCGGCGATCCGGTCGGCGGCCAGCAGCCTGCCCAGGTGGGCCAGCACCAGCGCCTTCGGCTCGGGGTGGTCGGCCACCGGCAGCTGGCAGGGCTTCTCCGCGACACCCGCCCCGGCCACGGTGAGCACCAGCCGGGCGCCGCGCGCGGTGACCTCCTCGTCCAGCCGGTGCAGGTCCGCGCCGCGGGCGGTGGCCAGCACGTGCGGCGGCAGGTCGGTGACCAGGTAGCCGCGGCCGGACTTGAGCGCGCCGGTGGGCAGCCGCAGCAGGTCCTCGATCGGCTCGAACTCGTACACCTCGCCGTGGCAGCGCTCGTCCAGCAGCACCATGCCCAGCGCGGTCTTGCCCCAGCCCCTGGGCCCGGCCAGCAGCACCAGCCCCGGCCTGGCCAGCCTGGCCCTGATCGCCGCGGCGCTGCCGGGTTCGACGAAGGCGCCGCGGAAACCGGCCAGCACCGGCGCGGCCACCCGCCTGGCCACCGGCTCGGCGGTGTCCACCCCGCCGCCGCGGCGGCCGGCGAAGGAGTCCCGGCCGACCACGTCGCCGGTGACATCGCCCATGATCACGATCGGCGCGGCCGCTTGGCCGCCGCCCGCCGGGCGCAGCGTGCTGACCTGGCGGTGGATCTCCTCCACCAGCGAGACCGAGTCCAGCAGCCGGGCCGGGTTGCTCAGCTGTTCCTTGATCTTGTCGATGGTCAGCGCCCGCGCGGCGTCCCGGTGCGGGCCGCCCTCGCCCTCGGCGCCGCCTGACCGGCCGGTGTGGTCGACCCCGTGGTGTGCCCGATCCGGGAGCGGTTCGGCCAGTCCTCCGACGCGGTCGGCACTCACCATGGC
Organism: Crossiella sp. CA-258035; assembly: GCF_030064675.1. Lineage (GTDB taxonomy): Bacteria > Actinomycetota > Actinomycetes > Mycobacteriales > Pseudonocardiaceae > Crossiella. The sequence continues at coordinate 1,715,274 of NZ_CP116413.1, read as the reverse complement.
CCGCCGACGTGCTTGTCCCTGCCGACCACGTCACCGTTGACGTTGCCGCGCACGGTGATCGCGGGCGGCCCGCTGCTGCCGCTGTCGAGCTCCAGCCGGGCCAGCGGGGCCAGGATGCCGGGCACGTGCACCCACGCCTCCGCGCTGACCTCCTTGCGGTGCACCTCGATCTGGTGGAAGGAGGCCGGGTCGACCGCGCCGTAGCCGTGCCGCACCACCGCGTTGTGGATGGCCTCGGAGACGATCACCACCAGCTCCGCCTCCGGCACCGCGGCCAGCACCTCGTAGAGCGCCTCGCTGCCGACCAGCCGGAAGGCGAAGTTCAGGTCGGTGCCGGACCAGCCGTCCCGGTCCCGGTGCACCTCACCGGCGTGCACCGACATGCGCAGCCGGATCTGGCCCTGCTCGCTGGTGAACTGGTTGTGCTGGCGCAGCGCGACGGCGAGCCTGCCGATCAGCGGGTCCAGCAGCCGGACCTTGGACACCGAGGCGGGGATGAGCAGGCACTTGCCGTCCCCGCGGTCCTCGATCGCGAGCTCGTCCCAGTCGATGCCGGACTCCTCGAACGCCTGCTTGAGGACAGCCGTCAGCCCGCTGCGCAGCAGCAGCTGGAACCGGTCATCTCGGGTGCCGAACTTCGCGATGTCCACGACCACGATCGAGAAATGCACCGGGTGGTATTGCATCAGCGTGTGTTTACCCTAAAACCGCAGGTCAATCTGTGATCCAACGCACTTTCGAGGTGTGATTCAGTCTTACGTCCCAAGGTAGGAGTCCAGCCGGGTGGGGGCCAGAATCGTGATCCGGCGACGTGCGGTGGACAGCAGGCCGTCGTCGCGCAGCTCGGCCAGCGCCCTGGACACCGACTCGCGGGTCGCGCCGATCGCGCTGCCCAGCTCCTCCTGGGTCAGCTGCGCGGCGATCTCCACCCCGCCGTCGGCCCGTTCGGTGCCGTGCGTGGCGGCCAGCTCGCCGAGGAAGCGGGCCAGCCGCTGGGACACCGTGCAGGTGCCCACCTCCAGCCGCCGCCGGTCAGATTCATCCACTCGGGTGACCAGTAAGGACAGCACGTCACAGGCGAGGCCGGAGAACTGGCGCAGCAGCGAGCGGAACCGGGCCGAGGCGATCACCACGACCGTCGAGTCGGTCAGCGCCACCACGGTGGCCGAGCGCCGACGTGCGGTTATGGCGCCGAACTCGCCCACCAGCTCACCGCTGCCGCGCAGCGCGAGCACGCTGTCGGTGCCGTCCTGGCTGACCACCGAGATGCGCAGCAGGCCGTGCTCGACCAGCAGGACCGAGTCGGACTCGTTGTCCTGCCTGAACAGCACCGTGCCCCGGCGCACGCTGCGACGACGCCCGACGTCGGCCAGTAAAACCCGGCTGGCCGCCCCGAGCCCTTCCACGCTCATAGAGGAAGGGTCGACGTTGGCGCTGGGGAATATGGAGGGGAAAGGTCCACTACTCACCCGATAGCCAGCAGATAATGCCCCGAACGGCCCAATGCGAACAACTCCCTGTCACAGCGTTTTGCCCTACCGGAGTAAGGTAATCCCGACCTCCGTGTGAAGGCCACAAAACTTGCCGGTGCACCCATTTCCTTCTGGTGAGATGGTGGTATGCGAGTCCTGGTCACCGGCGCGAGCGGCTATGTGGGACAGGCCGTCGTACGCCAACTTTCCCAGACCGGCCACGAGGTCGTGGCGCTGGTCCACCGCTCAGTGGTGAACGTGCCCGAGGGGGTGGAGCTGCGCAGGGGCGACGTGCTGGACGGCGAGGGCCTGCTCGCGGCCGCGGACGGGGTGCACGCGGCGGTGCACCTGGTCTCGCTGACCAGGATCCGCGAGGCCTTCGCGCACCCCACGCTGTACTACCGGGTCAACCTGGGCGGCACCCTGCACGTGCTGGAGGCGCTGGCCAGGCAGGCCGAGGTCACCGGGGTGAAGCCGAGGCTGGTGATGGCCTCCACCGCCAGCGTCTACGGCAACCCGGAGCGCCAGCCCATCGACGAGACCACCCCGGTCGCCCCGCAGAACCCCTACGCCGCCTCCAAGGTCGCCGCCGAGGAGGCCATCCGCTGGCAGGTGGCCACCGGCGGACTGGGCGCGGCGGTGCTGCGGATCTTCAACATCGCCGGCGCGGTCGGCGAGCTCGGCGACTACGACGACACCCGGATCATCACCAGGACGGTGGGCGTGGCGGCCGGCCACCTGCCCTCGGTGGAGATCAACGGCGACGGTTCGGCGGTCCGGGACTTCGTGCACGTCAACGACGTGGCCAGGGCCATGGTCGCGGCGCTGGAGGACGCCACGCCCGGCCGGTTCGACGTGTACAACGTGGGCGCCACCCCGGCCAGCGTGGCCCAGATCGTGGACACCGTGCGCGAGGTGACCGGCCGGGAGATCCGCGTCACGCACCGCCCGGCCAACCCCGGCGAGTCCGCGCGCTCGGTCGGCGACAACTCGCTGATCAGGCAACGTCTCGGCTGGTCACCGCGGCAGTCCACGCTCACCGAGATGATCCGCGGCCAGTGGGAGGCCGAGCTGCTGCGCCGCCACCGCTGACCGAGGATCGGGGCATGCGCCTGGACTTCGACCCGGAGGCCACCGGCTCCGGCCGGTTCTACCGCCTGCTCACCGCCGTGGTGCTGCCCCGCCCGATCGCCTGGGTGTCCACGGTCTCGGCCGAGGGGGTGGACAACCTCGCCCCGCACTCGTTCTTCACCGTGGCCTGCGTCGACCCGCCGATCGTGCAGTTCACCTCGGTGGGCCGCAAGGACACCCTGGCCAACGTGGAGGCCACCGGCGAGTTCGTGGTGAACCTGGCCACCGAGCCGAACTTCGCCCAGGTCAACGCCACCGGCACCGACTTCCCCCCGGCCACCAGCGAGTTCGACGCGGCCGGCATCCCCCGCGAACCCAGCCTCAAGGTCAAGCCGCCCAGGGTCGCCACCAGCCCCGCCGCGCTGGAGTGCGTGCTGCACAGCACCCTGCGGCTGGGCGACTCCACGGTGGTGTTCGGGCGGGTGGTGCACGCGGCGGTGGCGGCGGAGGTGGTCCGCGACGGGCTGCCATCCGTGGAGCTGCTGCGGCCGTTGTCGCGGCTGGGGCGGGACGAGTGGGGGACGGTGGGCGGGGTGCGGGAGATCAGGCGGATCCGGCACGCGGACTGGCCGGGGCACTACCGGGGCTGAGCGGACACGATCGGACAACGCCGCGGAAGATCGCTAACGCCGGGTCAGCGGTGTACGACGCTCCGTGTGTGCAGCGTCGGCCGGCAGAGCGCCGACCACATGCGGGGGAGGCGTTCTTGTCCGAGGAGTCCTGGCATTCCGCCCGGTTGATCCCGACGTCCGGCATCAACGGCGCCGAGGAGCAGGAGCGGCGCGCGACCTCGGCGCTGCTGGCGGTGCTCGCCGCGGTGCGCGAGTTCGGCCGCGTGCTCACCCAGCCGCTGGGCGCCCCGGCCGGCGCCGTGCGGACCTACATCGAAGTCCCGTTCCAGCTGGGCGAGCGCAAGGTCATCCCGGACGGCCTGATCCGGGTCAGCAGGGGTCAGCGCAGCTGGACCGCGCTGGTGGAGGTCAAGACCGGCACGAACGAGCTGGGCGCCGAACAGCTGGAGAACTACCTGGACCTGGCGCGGGAACAGGGTTTTGACGCGCTGATCACCATCTCCAACCAGATCCCCGCGATGCCGGGCCAGCACCCGGCCAAGGTCGACAAGCGCAAGCTGCGCAAGGTCGCGCTGCACCACTGGTCCTGGACGCACGTGCTCTGCGAGGCGGTGCTGCAGAAGGAGCACCGCGGGGTCGCCGACCCGGACCAGGCGTGGATCCTCGGCGAGCTGATCCGGTACCTGGAGCACCCGCGGTCGGGTGCGATGGCCTTCGAGGACATGGGTCCCAGCTGGGTGCCGCTGCGTGAGGCGGTCAGCGCGGGCACCCTGCGCGCCACCGACGCCGCCGCGGCCGAGGTCGCGTTGCGGTTCGACGCGCTGCTGCGCTTCGCCGGGTTGCAGCTGGGCCGCAGGCTGGGCGCCGAGGTGGTGCCCGCGCTGAGCCGCCGTGAGCTGGCCGAACCGCAGCTGCGGGTGCAGGGCCAGGTGGCGCAGCTGGTCAACGGGGGCACGTTCAGCGGTGGCATCCGCATCCCGGACACGGTCGGCACGCTGCGGGTGACCGCGGACCTGCGCGCGAACCAGGTGTGCTGCCAGGTGGAGGTCGACGCGCCGAGGGAGGGCAGGCCCGCCACCCGGGTCAACTGGCTGGTGCGGCAGCTCAAGGACGCGCCGGAGCAGGTGCGGCTGGAGTCCTTCGCGCTGCACGCCAGGGGCGCGGGCGCGGCGGAGCTGCTGCGCGCGGTGCGGCTGGATCCGGCGGTGCTCATCGAGGACCCGAAGAAGGAGATCAGGTCCTTCCGGGTGGCGCGGACCTTTCCGCTGGGCGGCAAGCGCGGCACCGGCCGGGGCTCGTTCATCGACTCCGTGCTGGAAGCGATCAACCGTTTCTACGAGGACGTGCTGCAGAACCTGAAGCCCTGGGCCGCCCAGCCACCCCGGATGCGCCCCGACTCGGCCTTCACCCCGCCGGAGCAGGTGCCGGTGGCCCTGGTGTCCACCGCGCCGTCCTCCCAGGACGGCGCCGAGGAGCCGCCTAGTACCGGCGTTCCGCTCCCCGTTCCTCCGGCGCCCTCGGCCGCAGGGCCCCTCTCGGCACCAGGTGCTTGAGGGCCAGCGGTGGCACCGTGCTCTCCGACCGGCCCGCGATGCAGAAGGACACCAGCCCGGCCCAGTAGCCCTCCTCGGTGCGCAGCCAGGCGTGCAGGGTGCCCGGTACCCGGCCGCTGACCACCAGGCCCTGCTGACGGATGAGCAGGGTGGCGGAGGAGGCGTCGCCGAGGAAGCCGTGCCGGTACAGCTCGTTGAGGTCCACCCAGACCGGTCTGCTGCGGTCGTAGACCCGGCCGAGGGAGGGAGCGAGTTGCACCGTTCGGTCGAACACGTGTGCGAGTCTGGATGACTAGGTAGATCGACAGCAAGCCGGGTCACGGGGGCTGACCAGGTGATTACCCAGGGTCGAGAACCTGGCGGGCGGAGCTGGCCCAGCCCAGGCAACGATTGGCTACGGCCTAGGGTTCGGCGCATGCGTGGATTTGACGAGCTGGTGCCCCGGTTGCGGGAGTTCGCGGCGGCGCGGGAGTGGGAGCCGTTCCATACCCCGCGCAACCTCGCCATGGCGCTCTCCGGCGAGGTCGGCGAACTGGTCTCCGAGCTGCAGTGGTTGGGCGACAAGGAGATCGCCGAGCAGCTCGACGGTGGCGCGCTGCGCGAGCGGGTTGCCGACGAGGTGGCCGACGTGCTGCTCTACCTGGTGCGTTTCGCCGATGTCTGTGGTCTGGACCTCCCGGCCGAGGCGCATGCCAAGATCGATCGCAACGAACACCGGTTTCCTCCGCTGGAGGCAAACCCTTCCCCCTGAGCGGCAAGGGATTTAGCGTCGTCTTATGGAACTGGAGCTGCGGCATCTGCGGGTGATCTGCACCGTCGCGGACACCGGCAGCGTGACCAAGGCGGCCGCCAAACTCGGTCTGGCGCAACCGGCGCTCACCGCCCAGCTCAACCGGATCGAACGCGCGCTGGGCGGGGCCCTGTTCGAGCGGGACCGGCGCGGCTCCCGGCCCACCCAGCTGGGCGAGCTGGTGCTGGCCCGCGCCCGGCTGTTGCTGCCCGCGGTCAGCGAGCTGCGCGAGGAGGCCGCGCGGCTGGCCAACTCGGCAGGCGATGAGGGCGCCACCCACTTCCGGATCGGCTCGGCCAACGGGCCGATGCTGGGTGGGCTCATGCACCACCTGGGCCTGGACCGGCCGCAGGCGCGGATCTCCCCGCACACCTCCTACTCCAGCGACGAGCTGACCGAGCTGGTCGCCGCCGGACGCCTGGACTTCGCGCTGATCGGGGCGTGCGGGGAGGCCGCGCCGCCGACCGCGCCCGGTGTGCAGTGGCGGCTGCTCGCGGTGGACCCGGTGTTCGTGCTGCTGCCGGAGGACCACCCGCTGGCGGACAAGGACGAGCTGGAGCTGGCCGACCTGGCCGAGGCGCGCTGGGCGGCCACCCCGGGCGACGGCTGCTTCGGCGACTGCTTCGCCGCCGCCTGCGCCCGCGCCGGGTTCGCGCCCAGGGAGCTGTACGAGGCGGACGTGGTCAGCTGCGTCGACCTGGTCCGCTCCGGGGACGCGGTCGCGTTGTGCCAGCCGACCTTCCGCGAGTGGACCGGCGTGGTCCCGGTGCCGATCGCGGGCATCCCGTTGCGCTGGCGGCAGTTCATCGGCTGGCACATCGACGGCCAGAGCTCGGCGGCGGCGGAGCGGATGGCCGGGCACGCGCTGGCCGCCTACGCCGACGTGGTCAGCCGCAGCCCCCGCTACACCGAGTGGCTGGCGGGGCATCCCGGCTTCGGTATGAGGTAACTGGTATCTCCCTCCCCTGGCTGGGCCGGGCCTAACGTGCAGGTCCCTGCATCCCTGCCCATCCAAGGAGACACCGGCATGAGCCGACGCCTATCCGCGTTGCTGGTCGCCGCGTTCACCACCATGGCGCTCTCCGCCGCGGTGGCCCCGTCCTCGGTCGGCGCGCCCGCCGAGGTCGACCCCGGCCTGTTCGCCGCCCTCCAGCGCGATCTCGGCCTCTCCGCCGACCAGGCCCGCGCCCGGCTCGCCGTGGAGGACCTGGCGCGCTCGGTGCGCAAGCGGGTGGCCGCCAGCGCCGACGGCGGCTCCTGGCTCGATCCGAACGGCCGCCTGGTCGCCGGGGTCACCAGCCAGGCCCGCGCCGAGGCGGTCCGCGCGGCCGGTGGCATCCCGAAGCTGGTCAGCCGCGCCGAACCCGCACTGGACGCGGTCAAGTCCACTTTGGACAGTGCGGCGGCGAAGGCCCCGGGCACGGTGCACGGCTGGTACGTGGACGTGGCCAGCAACAGCGTGGTGGTCCGGTCCCGGCCGGAGGCGCTGGCCGCGGCGCGGGCGTTCGTGCTGGCCAGCGGGGCGCAGGCGGGCGCGGTCCGGTTCGAGTCCAGCCTGGAGCAGGCCCGGCCGCTGATCGACGTGGTCGGCGGCAACGCCTACAACATCGGCTCCGGCTCGCGCTGCTCGGTCGGGTTCTCGGTCACCGGCGGGTTCGTCACCGCGGGGCACTGCGGCAACACCGGGGCCGCCACCAGCAACCCCAGCGGCACCTTCCGCGGCTCCAGCTTCCCCGGCAACGACTACGCCTGGGTGCAGGTGGCCGCGGGCAACACCCCGGTCGGCGCGGTGAACAACTACAGCGGCGGCCGGGTAGCGGTGGCCGGGTCCCAGGACGCGCCGGTCGGGTCCACGGTGTGCCGGTCCGGGTCGACCACCGGCTGGCACTGCGGCGCCATCCAGGCGCGCAACTCCTCGGTGACCTACCCGCAGGGCACGGTGTCCGGGCTGATCCAGACCAGCGTGTGCGCCGAACCCGGTGACTCCGGCGGTTCGCTGCTGGCCGGCAACCAGGCCCAGGGGGTGACCTCCGGCGGCTCCGGCAACTGCCGCTCGGGTGGCACCACCTACTTCCAGCCGGTCAACGAGATCCTGCAGACCTACGGACTGACCCTGCTCACCGATGGTGGCAACCCGCCGCCCGGCGGTGAGTGTGGCAAGGGCACGTACTCCGGTTCGCTGGCCGCCAACGGCAGCGCGTACCAGCCGAACAACAGCTACTACCAGTCCACCGCCGCGGGCACGCACACCGGCTGCCTGAGCGGTCCCTCCGGCACCGACTTCGACCTGTACCTGCAGAAGTGGAACGGCAGCGCCTGGGCGGACGTGGCCGAGTCGGCCGGCCCCGGCAACACCGAGAAGGTCAGCTACTCCGGCACCGCGGGCTACTACCGCTACCGGGTGCACGCCTACAGCGGCTCCGGCAGCTACACGCTGACCACCGGCGCCCCGTAGCGGCGGCGACCGACCCTCGCGGTCGTCGTGCCGGTGGGCGGGTGTGACCTTCCTTCCGCAGGGGAATGGGTCACCCGCCCACCGGCGTTCCGGTGGTCGTGGACACGGACGTGGTGGTGATCGGGGCGGGCCAGGCCGGCCTGTCCAGCTCGTACTTCCTGCGCCGCGCCGGGATCGACCACGTGCTGCTGGACTCGGCCCCGCACGCCGGTGGCGCCTGGCAGCACTACTGGCCCTCGCTGCGCTACGCCGACGTGCACGGCTTCCACGCCCTGCAGGCCCTGCCGCTGATCGTGCCCGACCCGCAGCGCCCGGCCGCCGAGGTGCTCTCCGCCTACTTCGCCGAGTACGAGCAGCGCTTCGACCTGCCGGTGATCCGGCCGGTGCGGGTCCGCTCGGTCCGGCACGAGGGCGCGGACTTCCTCGTCGAGGCCCCGGAAGGCTGCTGGCGGGCCCGCGGCGTGATCAACGCGACCGGCTCGTGGAGCCACCCGCTGTGGCCGCACTACCCCGGCGCGCGCGAGTTCCTCGGCCGCCAGCTGCACACCGCGCACTACCGCGGACCGGCCGGGTTCGCCGGGCAGCGGGTGGTGGTGGTCGGCGGCGGGGCCTCCGCGCTGCGCTTCCTGGACGAGCTGTCCCCGATCGCGGAGACGATCTGGGTGACCCGGCGGGAACCGGAGTTCAGCGAGGGCGAGTTCACCGCCGAGCGCGGCCGGGCGATCATCGCCAAGGTCGAGGAGTCGGTGCGGGCCGGCAAACCGCCGCGCAGCGTGGTCTGGAACACCGGCCTCGCCCTCACCCCGCTGATCAAGGACCTGCGGGCGCGCGGGGTGCTGCGCCGCCGCCCGGTGTTCGAGCGGATCACCCCGGACGGCGTCACCTGGGCCGACGGCTCGCACGAGCGGGCAGACACGATCATCTGGGCCACCGGCTTCCGGGCCGCGCTCAACCACCTGGCCCCGCTGAAGCTGCGCGAGCCCGGCGGCGGGATCGTGATGGCCGGTGGGCATCCCGCCGCCGAGCCCAGGCTGCACCTGGTCGGTTATGGCCCGTCAGCGAGCACCATCGGCGCCAACCGGGCCGCCCGCACCGCAGTGCACGAGCTCCGCCGGGAGCTGTTCCCCGCTGCCGTCGGTGTCTAGGAACTCGGTGAGGATGCCCGGCACGGCCCGCTCGGCGAAACCGGCCGAGTCCGCCTCGGCCATGTCGCGCACGTGGTACCCGCCCACCACCGTGGCCACCGCGGCGGTGAGCGTGACCACCCCGGCCCGCCGGGAGAACGGGGTGTCGGCGAAGGTCCAGGACAGCACGTCCGCCCGGCGCAGCGCCGCGGTGTCCCGGCTGATCGTGCCCGAACGCGCCACCAGGTAGCGCCCGGACAGGCCGTGGCCGAGGTTGCGGTAGGCGTCCCTGGCGAACCACAGCACGAACGGCACGCTGGCCAGCGCGGTGCTCCAGGCCAGGTGCAGCAGCACATCCGTCAGCAGGTAGCCCAGAACCCCTGGCACCACGAGCAGGGGCAATGTCACCAGCAGCAGGCCGCGGACGATCCGCCGCCGGTGCGCGACCTTCGGATGCGCGGTCAGCACCAGGTCTTCCAGCGGGGACACCGGTTCCCGCAGCACCCCGGCGACCACCCGCAGCGCCTCGGCGCGCGGCGCGGGCGGCAGCACGGCGCTGCGCTCGCTGTCCTGCTGCTCGGTGCCCAGCCCCGCGGCCACCGCGTTGACCTTGGCGCCGCCGCCGAAGCGCAGCAGCAGCGGTTCGCGCAGCACCGCGCCGAAGAGCCTGCACCGCTCGATGGACACCGAGCGGGTGGTCAGCAGCCCGCGGCGCACCCGCAGCAGGCTGTCGCTGACCCATTCCAGCCGGTACCGCCACCAGCCCTCCACGTACAGCGCCAGCGCGCCGAGCACGCCGAGCAGCGTGGAGGCCAGGAACGCCAGCGGAATGGTCCACCACAGCGCGCTGGAGCCGAACTCCACCGCCAGCCTTCGCACCACGGGCAGCCGCCATGCCTCGATGCCGATCGCCTCCAGCGCCCGGTACCCGACCCCGAGCACCAGCACCATCCCGCCGAAGATCCAGAAGGTCAGCGGCGCGTACCGCAGCCAGCGCGGGTTGATCGTGGAGACCACCGGGTCCTCGGCCGCGGTGTGCGTGGCGCGGGCCAGCAGCTCCGCGCGCAGCGCCCTGGCCACCGGGGCGGCCAGCGCGTCCAGCTTGACCTCGCTGCCCAGGTCGGTGGAGCCCGCGGTGCCGATGCGCAGCGTGGTCAGCCCGAACAGCCGGTGCACCGGGCTGGCGGTGAGGTCGACGTTGCGGATCCGGTTGAGCCGCACCGTGCGCAGCTTCCTGGTGAACATCCCGGTGCGCACCTCCACCGCGTCGGCGGTGAGCCGGTACCTGGTCTTGGCCCAGGAGGCGACCCCGGCCGCCGTGAAGGCCAGGAAGCCCAGCGTGATCCCGCTCAAGGTGAGCCAGCCGCGCAGGTCCAGGTGGCCGCCGGAGATCCACAGGGCCATCAGGAAGGAGGCGGCGGGCGGGGCCAGCCAGCTCGTGTGCACCGCGATCATGCGCGGGTCCAGCTTCCGCCAGTCCATCACGCCTCCTCCACCGCGGCGGCCTCGCCGATCCGGCGGGCCAGCTCGGTCGCGTCGTCCAGGCCCAGCCCGGAGATCCGCACGTCGCCCGCGGTGGAGGCGGTGGTCACGATCACCGTGGCCAGGCCGAAACCGCGCTGGATCGGGCCGATCACGGTGTCCACGGTCTGCACCTTGGTCAGCGGGGTGATCCGCCGCCGCTGCCAGAACCAGCCGCTGGCCGAGTACACCGCGGTGCTGCCCAGCTCCCAGGCGTGCACCCGGTACCGCCACGGCGGCATGATGAGCAGGTAGGCCAGGCCGGGCAGCACCAGCACGCCGAGCAGCAGCGGCCCGAGCCAGCGCAGCGCGCCGGGGAAGAACAGCAGGGACAGCGTGGTCATGGTCAGCGCGACCAGGAACGCCGGTCCGGACACGGTGAGCAGCGCCTGCACGGTCCACCAGCGGCGGGCGCGCGGGTCCACCCGGTAGCGCGGCGGCCGGAGCCGGGGCGCGGCGGCGGTCGATGTGGTCATGGTGTCACCCCAGTTTCTGGAAACGTGGCCAGAGCTCGGCCCAGGAGCCGGTGCGCCCGGTGGCCAGTTGCAGTGGCACGTCCTGCACCAGCAGGTTGGACTTCAGTCGAGTGTCCATAGTGGACAGTTGCTGGACCTGCGCGAAGGACTCGGTCAGGTAGGGCACGGCCGGTCCGGCGAAGAGCACGGTGTCCGCGGACTCCGGTGGCGCGCCGAAGTACCAGTAGCCGCGGGAACCGCTGTAGGCCCTGGGCAGTCCGCGCTCCGGGCCGTAGCGGTCCAGCGCGCCGGCCTGCCAGTAGGTCACCGTGAGCACCGCGGTGCGGGCGCGCTGTTCCGGCGGCAAGCGGTGGTAGGCGGCGGCGACCTGGTCGGCCAACTCGGTCCAGCTGGTGCTGTAGACGCTGGTGAAGTCGGCCGAGTCGCGCGCGGCGGCCCGCTCCACTGGCTGCACCGGCAGCGCCAGGAACAGCATGGCCAGCGCGGAGGCCACCGCCACCGGCCAGGCCGCCGCCCAGCGCCACCAGCGCGCGGCCACCCGGCGTTCCACCTCGATCGCGCCCACCGCCCACAGCAGCGGGAACAGCCCGTTCACGTAGTACGGGCGGCCGCCGACCACCAGGAACACCAGCACCAGCCCCAGGAAGGTCCAGCCCAGGAAGGCATACGGCCGCCACTGCGGTCCGCGCAGCAGCCGCCAGGTTCCGTAGACCACCAGCACCGCGCCGGTGAGCAGGCCCGCGCCGAAGAGCATGATCGGCACAAAACCAAGCGCCCCACCGGTTCCGGTGGCCGCCTCCGCCGCGATCTGCCCGGTCATGCCCAGCTGCGGCCAGCCGTGCCGGGCCTGCCACAGCAGCGCGGGCACGGTGGCCAGCACCGCGATTCCCGCGCCCAGCCACAACATCGGGCGGCGCAGCAGCTCCCTCGGCCCGAACACCAGCGCGCACACCAGCAGCACCGCCCAGAACCCGACCATCAGGAACTTGGCCTGCCAGGCGAACGCGGTGACCACACCCAGCCACAGCAGCAACACGTCCCGACGGGTGTGCAGCCAGCGCAGCAGCACCAGCACCGCCAGCTCCCAGGCCAGGGTGTCCGCCGCGCCCGTGCCGAGCAGGTGCCCGCCGGAGATCATCACCGGCGCCCCGGCGAAGACGACCGCGGTGACCACCTGGGCCCGCGCGCCGCCCCCCAGCTCGCGGGCGATCAGCGCGGCCACCGCGGTCCCGGCCACCGTCAGCAGTGCGGTGGGCAGCCGCAGCGCGGTCAGCGAGCCGGGGAACAGCGAGTCCATCACCAGCGCCAGCAACGGCGCCAGCGGACCCTGGTCGGCATAGCCCCAGTCGAGGTGCTGGCCCGCGGCCAGGAAGTACAGCTCGTCGCCGAAGAGGTCGTAGCGGCCGCTGAAGGCCAGCAGCACCACCGCGTAGGCCGCGGTCACCGCCAGCACCGGCAGGCGGGCGAAGTCCGGTCGTGTGGTCATGGCTCAGGCCAGCTTCCGGAACCGGGGCCACAACTCGGCCCAGCTGCCCTTGCGGTCCTGCGCCAGCAGCAGCGGAATCCCGTCCACCGCCCGGTTCGCCTTCAGCTCAGTCTCCAAAGTGGACAGTTGCGTGACGGTGCCGAAGGACTCGGTCAGCGCGGGCAGCGGGCGGCCCACGTAGAGCACGGTGTCCGCGGTCTCCGGCGGCGCGCCGAAGTGCCAGTAGCCCCGGGAACCGCTGTGCGCCTTGGGCAAACCGCGTGCCGGGCCGAACCGGTCCAGCGCGCCGGACTGCCAGTAGGAGCTGGTCAGCAGCGCGGTCCTGGCCCGCTGCTCGGCGGGCAGCGCGTGGTAGACCTTGGCCACCTGGTCGGCCAGCTCGGGCCAGCCCACGCTGTGCGTGCTGATGAAGTCCACCGATCCGGCGCCGGCCCGGCTGTGCACCGGTTCCAGCGGCAACCCGAAGAAGGACATGGCCACCGCGGAGAGCACTGCCACCGGCAGGCTCACCGACCAGCGCCACCACCCGGCCACCCGCGCCCTGGACAGCTCCACCGCGCCCGCCGCCCACAGCACCGGGAACATCCCGGCCACGTAGTACGGCCGCCCGCCCGCGACCAGGAACAGCGCGACCACGCCGAGGAAGGTCCAGCCCAGGAAGGCGTACGGCCGCAGCTCATCCCCGCGCAGCAGCCGCCACAGCCCGAACAGCAGCACCACCAGCCCGCTGAGCAGCCCGGCCAGCATCAGCATCATCGGCACGAACCCGAGCAGGCCGCCGTGCATGAACTCGCCCTCGGCCGCGATCACCCCGGTCATGCCCAGCTGCGGCCAGCCGTGTTCGGCCTGCCACAACAGGCTCGGCAGGGTGGCCAGCACCGCGATTCCCGCGCCCAGCCACAACATCGGCCGCCACAGCAGCTCCCTCGGGCCGAACACCAGCACCGCGACCGCGAGCGCCACCCAGAACCCGCCCATCAGGAACTTGGACTGCAAGGCCACCGCGGTGACCACGCCCAGCCAGGGCAGCACCGCGTCGCGGCGGGTGCGCACCCAGCGGATCAGCAGCCAGCAGGCCAGCGCCCACATCAGGATGTCCGGCGTGTTGGTGGTGAGCAGGTGCCCGTTGCCCAGGGTGAACGGCGAGGCCACGGTGACCAGCGCGGCCAGCGTCTGCGCCCGCCGCGCGCCGCCCAGCTCGCGGGCGATCAGCGCGGTCACCGCCACCAGGACCATCGACATCAGCAGCGAGGGGAAGCGCAGCGCGGTCAGCGAACCGGGGAACAGCGACTCGGTGACCAGCGCCAGCAGCGGCGCCAGCGGTCCCTGGTCGGCATAGCCCCAGTCGAGGTGCTGGCCCGCGGCGATGAAGTACAACTCGTCGCCGAAGGTGCCGTAGCGCTCGGCGAAGACGAACAGCAGCACGCCGAGCACTCCGGCAACCGTCACAACCGGGCCTGCTGCGAACGGCGGCAAGCTCCGCGCCGGACTCTGTTGCTGGCTGACCTGGACTTGCATCACAACTCCCCAGTTGATCCCCTGATGTCCCGGCTCCCGGCCGGTTACAATGCGGGTGCATGGTAACCGGGACGCGGAGACCTTTGCAATGCGTCCGCATTAAGAAAGCGTGGCTGTCGGTGCCCAAGCAGGTTGACCACGAGGAACGTCGGCGGCACATCGCCGAGGCGCTGTGGCGGATCGTCGCCAAGCACGGCATGGAGGCGGTGAGCCTGCGCGACGTGGCGGCCGAGGCCGGGGTCTCGATGGGCTCGGTGCAGCACTACTTCAAGACCAAGGACCACATGCTGGAGTTCGCGCTGGAGTTCAGCAGCGTGCAGACCGGCAACCGGGTGCGCGCCCGGCTGGCCCGCGAGCTGGCAGGCGACCCGCCGCCGTGGGCGGTGCTGCGCGCCTGCATGGTGGAGACGCTGCCCATCGACGAGCACACCCGCACCGGCCGCCTGGTCGGCATCGCCTACTTCATCCGCGCGCTGAACGAGCCCTCGCTGCGCCGGATCTACCTGCAGGGCCAGCCGAAGCTGTTCAACTTCTTCGCCGACATGATCCGCGCGGCCCAGGAGCAGGGGGTCACCGCGCCCGGCATCGACCCGGACAAGGAGTCGATGATGCTGTGGTGCATCACCGACTCGCTCGGCTCGGACATCCTGCTGGACAACAGCACCCCCGCGGAGGCGATGGCCGCCGCCGACTACTACCTGCGGCGGCTGTTCCCCGGCGTGCCCGAGCAGGAGTGGCCGCCGCCCGGCTCGATCTCCACCCCCGAGTCCACCCCTGAGCCCACGAACTCCACCCCCTGATCTTCCTAGCTTGGTGCCATGACACTGAGCACCCTGGCCAACGGGGCCCTGGCCATCGCCATCGTGGCCTTCGTGATCGCCCGCCGGATGAACTGGCACGAGCTGACCAAGCACGGCGAGGACGTGTGGATCGGCCCGGCGATCCTCACCGGCATCGGGCTGCTCCAGCTGAGGAACAAGCTGGGCCCCGACTACCACATTCCCCCGGTCGACCTGGTCTTCCTGGTGCTGGGCCTGCTGCTGGCCCTCGGCGCGGGGGTGGGCCTGGGCAAGGCCAGCGAGGTCCAGCTGCGGGAGGGCCGGATCTTCACCAGGATGCGCGGTCCGGCGTTCGGCGTGTGGGCCGGGTTCATCGGGCTGCGGGTGCTGCTCGGCTTCCTCGGCCACGGCTTCGGCGCGACCCTGACCAGCGGCGGCGGCGCGATCATGCTGACGCTGGGGGCCAGCCTGCTCACCCAGTCGCTGGTGCTGGCCGCCAGGGTGGGCCAGCCGGTGCGGCGCTGACCGCCCGGCTCGCGCAGACTGCCCCCATGACCGCGCCGCCGACCCTGCACGAGCGCAGGACCATGCACGTACTGGTCACCGCGCTGCTGGTGTACGCGCTGCTCAGCGCGCCGGACACGCCCTGGTGGGCCTGGCTGCTGCTGGGGCCCTCCTTCCTGTGCTGGCTGGTGTTCCTGGCACTGACCAAGCGTTCGCCGCGGTGGGCGCTGGGCGCGCTGGCGGCCTGCTCGCTGCTGAGCGCCTGCGTGGTCGGCCTGCCGGAGGCCTCGGCCACCACCATGTCCGCGGTCTCGGCGATGGTGTTCATCTCGCACGTCGCCGCCAGCGTGCCCGCCGGGCTGGCGCTGGCCGGGGCGGACGTGGTGCTGGTGCTCACCGGCGGGCTGCTGTGGGGGCGCGGCACGGTGGCCGTGCTGAGCAGCATGGCCATCTTCGCCCTGCTCACCCTGCTCGGCCTGGTGCAGCGGCAGCACCGGCAGCAGACCGCGCAGGCGGCCCGGCTGCTGGCCGAGACCGAGCGCACCCGGATCGCCCGCGAGCTGCACGACGTGCTCGCGCACTCCCTCGGCGCGCTGGCCGTGCAGCTGGAGGTGGCCGAGGCGCTGCTGGCCGACGGCCGCGACCCGGCGGCGGCGCTGGCCAGGGTGCGCCGGTCCCGGCGGCTGGCGGTGGAGGGGCTGGTCGAGGCCAAGGCCGCGGTCTCCGCGCTGCGCGAGGAGGTCCGCCCGCTGCCCTCGGCGCTGACCGAGCTGGTCGAGGCGCACCGGCGGGACCACCAGACCCCGGTCCGGCTGACCATCAGCGAGCGCACCCGGCCGCTCTCGCCCGGCGCGGAGATCTCCTTGCAGCGCACCGCCCGCGAGGCCCTGACCAACGCGGCCAAACACGCGGGCGGCGCGCCGGTCGAGGTCGATCTGTCCTATGTGGACGATGCGGTCCGGCTGTCCGTGCGCAACGCGGCCGGCACGCCGCGAACGGAGCTGCCCGGCGGGTTCGGGCTGACCGGGATGCGGGAGCGGCTGGCCCTGCTGGGTGGCACACTCACCGCGGGCCCGGAGGGGGACGGCTGGCTGGTGCGCGCGGAGGTGCCGGAATGACCATCAGGGTGCTGGTGGCCGACGACCAGCAGATCATGCGCGAGGGCCTGGTCGCCCTGCTCGGCCTGGTCGAGGACGTCGAGGTGGTGGGCGATGCCGGGGACGGCGAGCAGGCGCTGGCGCTGCTGGCCGAACGCGGGGCGGACATCGTGCTGATGGACCTGCGGATGCCGGTGCTGGACGGGATCGAGGCCACCCGCCAGATCACCGAGCGCTTCCCCGCGGTCGCGGTCCTGGTGCTGACCACCTACGCCGACGACGACTCCATCGCCGACGCGCTGCGCGCCGGCGCCCGCGGCTACCTGACCAAGGAAGCGGGCCGCGCCGAGATCGCCGCCGCCCTGCGCGCCGCCGCCACCGGCCAGTCCACCTTCGCGCCCGAGGTCTCCCAGCGCCTGGTCGCCGCGCTCACCCGCCAGGAGCCGGCCAAACCGCACCGCCCGCCGGACGGGCTGACCGCGCGGGAGGCCGAGGTGCTCACGCTGATCGCGCAGGGCCGCAGCAACCCGCAGATCGCCAGCGCGCTGTTCATCAGCGAGGCCACGGTGAAGACGCACATCAACAACGCCTTCGCCAAGATCGGCGCGCGCAACCGCGCCGACGCCACCCGCTACGCCTACCGCGCCGGGCTGGCCGCGCCCTAGGCCACGCCCCCGGCCACCCGCCGCGGCCCTGCCCAACACCCCCTACTCGTGGGTAGCATCGGGGTCATGACCTCTCCTCGCCCGGCCCTGCGCGAACTGGTCGAACGCGGCGTGGCCGCCGCGGTCGGCGCCCTGCCCGCCCCCGCGCAGCGCGCCATCGGCGGCCGCCCCACCGTGATCGACGGCCAGCATCTGCACCCCGAGGTGCAGTCCATGCTGAAGCTGATGAGCCTGGCCAAGGAGAACCCGCTCAGCGCCGGTTCGGTGATCGAGGCCAGGCGCGGGCTGCGCCGGACCGCGGCGGTGATCGGCGGCGCGGCGCTGGAGGTGGCGCAGGTGCGCGAGCTGAGCGTGCCCGGCCCCGGCGGCCCGATCCGGACCAGGGTCTACCTGCCTGCCGGGCTGCCCAGCCAGGCCGGCGCGCTGGTCTTCTACCACGGCGGCGGCTGGGTGGTCGGCGACCTGGAGACCCACGACAACCTGTGCCGCTACCTGGCCGTGCACGCCGGGGTGGCGGTGCTGTCCGCGGACTACCGGCTGGCCCCCGAGCACAAGTTCCCGGCCGCCACCGAGGACGCGCTCGCGGTCTACCGGTACGCGGTGGCCAACGCGGACAGCCTCGGCCTGCACCCGGACCAGATCGCGGTCGGCGGGGACAGCGCGGGCGGCAACCTGGCCGCGGTCACCGCCCAGCAGGCCAAGGCCGCGGGCGACCCGGTGCCGGCCTTCCAGCTGCTGATCTACCCCGCGGTCGACTTCTCCGTGCGCCGGGAGTCCCGCCGCCTGTTCGGCACCGGTTTTGTGCTCACCTCGGAGAAGATGGACTGGTACCAGGACCAGTACCTGCGCTCGGCCGAGGACCAGCTGGACCCGCGCGCCTCGCCGCTGCTGGCCGAGGACCTCTCCGGCCTGCCGCCGGCCTACCTGGTCACCGCGGGCTTCGACCCGCTGCGGGACGAGGGCGAGGAGTACGCGGACAAGCTGAGCAAGGCCGGGGTGCCGGTGTTCCTGCGCCGCCACCACGGCCTGATCCACGGCTTCGCCAACGTGCTCGGCATCGGCCACACCGGCCGGGACGCCGCGCTGGAGGCGGCCGCCGCCCTGCGGATGGGCCTGGCCTTCGCCGCGGCGAAGGGCTGAGCGCGCCTCAGCCCCTGCGGGCCTTCGCGGTGGCCAGCGCCCGCTGCACCGCGTCGGCCACGCCCACCATCCCGGTCCGGAACGGGTGGTACGCCGCCGCGGCCAGCAGGTCGGTGTGCTGCCCGTTCACCCAGGCCACCCCGCGCGGCTTGCACGCGTCGTGGTTGAGCGAGGGCGCGTAGGTGTCCACGAAGGTGTCCCCGTTCACCCCGGCCGCGCGCCGCAGCGCCGCGTTGAGCTGCTGTTCCACGCTGTCCAGGAACGGGTAGTCGCCGGTGGCGAAGGGCAGCACCGAGGGGCAGGTGCCGCTGGCCGGGGCGATCCTCGGGTAGCCGACCACCAGCACCCTGGCCTTGGGCGAGCGTTCCCGGATGCCGCGCAGCACGGTCAGCACCCGGACCTCGGTCTGGCCGATCCGCTTGCTCAGCTCGTCGCCGAAGTGCTTCGCGCAGGGCGCGCCGCCCGGATCGCTGGGCCGCAGCCGCGCGCAGGTGCTGATGGTGTCGCCGAAGACGCTGAAGTCGTTGCCGCCGATGCTGACCGTGACCAGGTCGGTGTCCTTGGTCAGCGCGGAGAACTGGGCGGGGTTGCGGCCCAGCGGCACCGACTGCGGCTCGGTCATGTTGGTGCTGTCCGCGGCCCCGCAGCTGATGTCGGTGAACCGGGCAGGGCGGATCCGCCGGTTCAGCAGGCTCGGGTAGTTCTCGGTGGACCGAGCACAGCCCAACGGGTTCAGCCTCGGCAGCGGGATCAGCGGCCCCGAGGTGAACGAGTCACCCAGCGCCACGTAGTGCCGCACCTGCCGGACCGCGGCCTCCGCCCCGGAGGCGAACAGCGCGGCCGCGGCGGCCGCCACCGTGCCGATGATGCCCAGCCGACCCACGACGCCCATCGACATGTGCCACCTCGCTGTGAGCCCGGCCATACCCCGTCGGCACCGACGCTAGGTTCGGCCGCCTGAGCTGGTCAATCGTCCAAAGAGGTCGCCGCCGGTCACTCTTGTGGTTTTCCGCAGTCCCCCGAACGGCCCTGGCCACTAGCCTCACGCTGTGCGTCTGCTGCCCTTCGTCACCGCCGCCGCGCGCATCGGGGCGGGACTGGCCCTCGGCGCGCTGTCCGCGCTGGCCGAGCTCGGCTACCTGGTCCTGGCCGGACTGCTGCACCTGTCGCTGCTGCTGTGGCCGAGGGTCCGGCAGCGGCTGACCGAGCGCCTGGAGAAGGGCGCGCGCAGGCTGTCCCGGCTGGAGGGCCGCCGGGTGGCCAGGTTCTTCGGCGGCGGCGAGGTCGAGGACGACCGGCAGCGCCGCCCGTGGATGTACCTGCTGGTCCGGGTGCCGGTCGGCTTGGCGGTGGGGGTCATCCTGCTGCTGCTGGTCTACGGCGTGCTGACCGCGGTGGCCAGCGTGGGCGCCTGGATCACCGGCGGCAGCATCTTCACCGGCAACCCCGCCGGGCGCGTCACCACCGAGTCCCTGCTCGCGCTGAGCCTGCCCGGCCTGGTACTGCTCTACCTTGCGCTGCAGGGGTTGTACGCACTGTCCATTGTGGAGCGACGACTGGTCCGCGAGTTCCTCGGCCTGAGCCCCGAGGAGCTGCGGCAGCGCATCCAGTCCCTGACCGAGACCCGCGCCGGGATCGTCGAGGCAGTGGACGCCGAGCGCCGCCGGATCGAACGCGACCTGCACGACGGCGTGCAGCAGCGCCTGGTCGCGCTCGGCCTGCTGATCGGCAGGGCCCGCCGCGGCGGCGACGCTGCCCGCGCGGAAACCCTGCTGGCCCAGGCACACCAGGAGTGCCAGGAGATCCTCAACGACCTGCGCGAGGTGGCCTGGCGGGTCTACCCCACCGCGCTGGACAACCTGGGCCTGCCCGAGGCGATCGCCCGGGTGGTCGAGGGTTCTCCCTTGCGCACCACCGTTTCCTGCCAGCTCCCGCCGGAGCGCCCGCCCGCGCGGGTGGAGGCCGCCGCGTACTTCATCGTGTGCGAGGCGGTCACCAACGCCACCAAACACGCCAACGCCGCCACGCTCGACGTACGGCTCACCCACCTCGCCACCACCGGCACGCTGCTGGTGGAGGTCGCCGACGACGGGGTCGGCGGCGCCGATCCGGACGGCGGCGGACTTTCCGGCCTCGCCCAGCGGGTGGCGGCCATGGACGGCGAGTTCCGGGTGCGCAGTCCGCTCGGCGGCGGCACCCTCATCGGAGCCAGCCTGCCATGCGCCTGATCCTCGCCGACGACTCGATCCTGTTGCGGGAAGGCCTGGTGCGCCTGCTCGTGGAGGAGGGCCACCAGGTGCTCGCCGCGGTCGGCGACGGCGCCGCCCTGCTGGCCGCGGTGGCCCGTGAGCAGCCGGACGTGTGCGTGATCGACGTCCGGATGCCGCCCACGCACACCGCCGAGGGACTCCAGGCGGCGCTGGAGATCCGGTCCCGCTGGCCGGAGGTGGGCGTGCTGATGCTGAGCCAGTACGTGGAGAAGCGCTACGCCACCGAGCTGCTCACCGGGGACAGCGCCAGGGTGGGCTACCTGCTCAAGGACCGGGTGGCCCAGGTCGGCGAGTTCCTGGACGCGCTGGACCGGGTCGGCTCCGGCCGGGCCGCCTTCGACCCCGAGGTGGTCCGCCAGCTGCTGGCCCGCACCACCCACACCGACCCCCTGACCAGGCTCACCGAACGGGAACGCGAAGTCCTGCGGCACATGGCGCAGGGCCACACCAACGCGAGCATCTCCACCGCGCTGCACATCTCGCAGAGCGCGGTGGAGAAGCACGTGAACTCGATCTTCGACAAGCTCGACCTCTCGCACACCACCGGGTACAGCCGCCGGGTGCTGGCGATCCTGCGCTATCTCGGGAGTTAGGCCCGCTGCTTGCTGCGGCGCAGGCGGGAGACCACGAACACCAGCACGGCCACGCCGACCACCACCAGCACGCCCTTGGACAGCACCCCCGCGTAGGTCTCCACCAGCGTCCAGTTCTCGCCGAGGTAGTACCCGGCGAGCACGAACACGGTGTTCCAGATCAGGCTGCCCAGCGCGGTGAACAGCAGGAAGGCTCCCAGCCGCATGCGTTCGATGCCCGCTGGCACGGAGACCAGGCTGCGGAAGATCGGGATCATCCGGCCGAAGAACACCGCCTTGTAGCCGTGCCTGGCGAACCAGGCCTCGGTGCGGTCCAGGTCGGCCACCTTCACCAGCGGCAGCTTGGCCGCGATCGCGCGGGTGCGGTCCCGGCCGAGCAGCGCGCCGATGTAGTACAGCGCCAGCGCGCCGACCACCGAGCCCGCCGTGGTCCAGATGATCGCGGCCAGCAGGCTCATCCCGCCCCGGCTGGCGGTGAACCCGGCCAGTGGCAGGAACACCTCGCTGGGCAGCGGCGGGAACAGGTTCTCCAGCGCGATGGCCAGGCCCGCGCCCGGTGCGCCGAGGGTGGTCATGAGGTCGGTGACCCAGTTGATGATTCCGTCGAACATGGTGTCCACGCTAGGAATCCGGCGCTGAGAGCACCCTGAGGCAGACCTTCCGATCACGGTGGGCAACCCGCACGGAAATACTGCGGCAAACCCCAGTGACTACCGGCGGCCGGCGTGCTCGGCCAGTCCCAGCGCGCACCGCCGGATGAACACGCTCAGCACCTTGCGGAACAGCCAGCCGGTGCCGGGGAAGCGCGGCCGGAAGCTGGAATGCCAGTGGATCTCGGTGCCGCCGTCGACCGGCGCGAGGTCGACGTTGGCCCGGTAGTCCAGCAGCGGCAGCCCGGACAGCAGCGCGTAGCCGAGCCTGCGCTCCGGCACCAGCTCCACCACCTGCTCCCTGGTGATCTTCTTCCCGCGGCGGAACACCCGGATCGCGCCCACGCTCTCCGCGCCCTGCTCGCCCGCGCGCTCCAGCTCGAAGCCGGTGAACGGGGCCCAGTCCGGCCAGCTCGACCCGTCGCGCACCAGCGCGTAGACCGCGGCGGGAGCCGCCGCCGCGCGCACCCGGACATCGACCCGCTGCACCGCCATGTCAGACCCTCCTTCGTGTACCGGTTGGTACATGTACCATATGGTTCACCACGGTGGAAGGGATGACCGGTGTCGGCGGCGAAGGAGAAACTGCTGGCCGCGGCGGTGGCCTGGGTCAGCGAGCACGGCATCGGCGAGCTGAGCCTGCGGCAGCTGGCCACCGCGCTGGGCAGCAGCCATCGGATGCTGATCTACCACTTCGGCTCCAAGGAGGGCCTGCTGGTGGAGGTGGTCCGCGAGGTCGAGCGCCGCCAGCGCGCCGCCTTCGCCGAGCTCGACCCGACCACCGCGCCCCGCGAGTTCTGGCGCCGCCTCACCGATCCCGCGCTGGCCCCGTCGATCCGGTTGTTCTTCGAGCTGTACGGCCAGGCCCTGCAGGGCCGCCCCGGCACCACCGAACTGCTCGACGGCATCGTCTCCTCCTGGACCGGGCCGATGACGGAGTGGTTGCGCACCAACGGTTTCCCGGAAGACGCGGCCCGCGCGCAGGCCCGCCTCGGCCTGGCCGTGACCAGGGGCCTGCTGCTGGACCTGCTGGCCACCGGTGATCTTGACGGCGTCACCGCCGCGATGGAGGCGTTCCTGGCCAGCACCGAGCAGGCGCTGCGCGGACATAGCTCGATCAGGTGACCGGAGCAGCCCGCGTTCACCCGCTCGGCCCCTCCCAGGCAGGTTGACCCGACGGGGATGATGCGGTGATGGCGAGGGAGGACGCGGTCCGCGCAGTGCTGCGCCGACACGGCAGACCAAGGGACTTCCACCGGCAACAGACCCTGCTGTCCGAGGGCGCCGAGAGCGACGAGGTGCTGCTCATCGAGCAGGGCCTGGTCAAGGTGCTGCTCTCCGGCGGCAACGGCACCGAGCTGATCGCCGGCTTCTACGGGCCGGGCGAGCTGATCGGCGAGCTGGGCGTGATCGAGGAGGTGCCGCGCAGCGCGACGGTCATCGCGCACACCGCCGGCCGCGCGGTGCACGTGCCCAGGGCGGTGTTCCTGAGCCTGATGCGCACCAACCAGGACGTGCTGCTGCTGGTCAACTCCACCCTGCAACGACGGCTGCGCAACGCCGACCACCGGGGTCTGTCAGTGGCCTTCCAGGACGTGCCGACCAGGGTGGCCAAACAGCTGCTGAGCTGGGCGGACGCCCGGGGTGAGCAGACCGAGCACGGGGTGGCCATCCGCGGCATGAGCCAGAAGGAGCTGGCCCAGTCCGTGGGCGCCTCGGCCAAGACCGTGGACGCCGCGCTCAAGCGGCTGCGGGCCGAGGGCCTGGTGCGCACCAGCCGCCTGCGCTACCTGCTGCCCGACCCGCGCCGCCTGGCCGAGCTGGCCTGAGCCGCTTCTCCCTGGGACGAGGGAGACGTGGGCCAGGACGCGCAGCACACTGCCCTGCGTGCCTCGATTGCCCGTGAACCGGACGGTCCTCGGTATCGACCTGATCGACTCCGGCAGCAACCCCGGCTACCACCTCGACGTGGCGGCCCAGAAGACGCAGGAGCTCGTCGGCGCCGCGCTGGCCAGCCGCCAGGTGATGAAGGCCGACGCGGTGGACTGGCAGCACACCGGCGACGGCCTGCTGGCCGCCTTCCCCGAGGAGCTGCTCGGCGACATCATCGACGCCACCCAGGTGCTCGACGACCTGGCCGCCGAGCACAACCGTTGGCGGAAGCCGGACGTCCGGCTGCGGATCTCGGTCGGCGTCGGCCCGCTGCCCGGTCACGAGGGCCTGCACCGCACCAACGTCGACTGCGCGCGCATGCTGGACGCCAAGGTCTTCCGCCGGGTGGTCAGGCGCTGCGCCGAGGCCAGCCCACTGGAGTTCAGCACCGGCCTGATCATCTCCGCCAAGGCCCACCAGGACGTCTTCAGCGGCCCGTACACCGAGCTGGTCCGCCAGCGCGACTTCGGCCAGATCTCCTTCCAGCACAAGGAAACCGCGAGCACCGCCTGGATCAGGGTGCCGCACTTCGAGGCCGCCACCCTGCTCACCTTCGCCGAGGACGAGCCCGCGCCGTCGACGACCGCGGCGAGGGACTCCGCCATCTCCGCGACCGGCGGCGGCGTGGTGAACCAGGTCAACGGCACCATGCGGGACAGCATCCAGGCCGGTGAGGTCAGGGGCGGCATCCACTTCCACGGCGGACGCGGCCGCTGACCCGGCTCAGCCGATCACACCCGGCCTGCGCACCACCTGGTCGGCCAGCCCGTAGTCCACCGCCTCCTGGGCGTTGAACCAGCGGTCCCGGTCGGCGTCTGCGGTGATCTGCTCCACCGTCTTGCCGGTCTGCGCCGCGGTGATCTCCGCGACCAGCTGCTTGAGCTTGCCGAACTCCTCGGCGCGGATGGCGATGTCGGAGGCGGTGCCGGAGAGCCCGGCGTGCGGCTGGTGCATCAGCACCCTGGTGTGCGGCAACACGTAGCGCTTGCCCGGCGTGCCGGAGGACAGCAGGAACTGGCCCATCGAGGCGGCCATGCCCATCGCCCAGGTGGAGACGTCCGGTGCGACCAGCCGCATGGTGTCGTAGATGGCCAGCCCCGCGTTGACCGAGCCGCCGGGGGAGTTGATGTAGAAGATGATGTCGCGCTCGGGGTCCTCCGCGGCCAGCAGCAGCATCTGCGCGCTGATCCGGTTCGCGCTCTCATCGTCCACTTCGGACCCGAGGAACACGATGCGCTCACTCAGCAACCGGTCGAACACCGAATCGCTGAGATTGAGCCCGGCCGTCGCGCGCATCCGCAAGTCACTGTGCTGTCCCACGTCCACCTCCCTGGTCGTCTTCACCTGTTCCCCGACGGTAGACCCCGCACACACCACGCGCGCCCCGGTTCGCTCACAGCGCACCAGCCACCACCGCCACCTGCGAACATAACAAATCGATATACCCCACCGGCTGACTGGCAACCGACCTCCCCCAGGAAGCGTCTTCTTCACGGAGCCACCAAAACCGCCCCAATTCTGGGATTCGGTAATTCAAAGGGGGAAACCGCTGTGGGTACTCGTCTGTCCTTTTCCGGAATCACCGCCGCCGCCATCGCCACCGCATTCCTGACCGCACCGGCCGCCTTCGCCGCCGACCAGGTGGTCGACACCATCCAGGTGCAGGACAAGTCGATCCGGGCGGGCCAGGACATCGTGGTGCGGGCCATCTGCGCCGACCCCAAGTACACCGGTTCGGCGGTGACCTCCTCGGTGCTGGACGTGCCGCCGCTGAAGGGCGAGCCCGGCAAGACCCACGCCGCCGACGGCCGGGTGAAGCCGGAGACCAAGCCCGGCAAGCACTCCCTGTCCTTCGTCTGCGGGGGCAAGACGGTCACCGGCACCTTCGAGGTGCTGCCCGGCCAGCGCCGCCCCGGCACCACCCCGCGCAAGCCGGTGGAGACCAAGCCCGCCGACCAGGTCAAGGTCAAGCCCAAGGGCGCGGCCGACACCGGCGGCGGCGCGATGGCCCAGCAGGGCGTCGGCGAGAGCCTGGACTGGCTGTCCGCCGGCGGTTTCGCCGCGGGTGGCCTGGCCGCCGCGGCCGCCGGCGTGATCGTGCTGCGCAACCGCCGGCAGAAGGCCTGACCCACCTGGCGCACACTGGGGAACATGGCGTTGCGAGTCACCTTCGTGCTGCCCGTGTTCCCCAGGGCGCCGGTCGGCGGTTTCCGCGTGGTGTACGAGCACGCCAACCGCCTCACCGCCCTGGGCTGCCAGGTCACGGTGGTGCACGAGCGCTGGCGCGAGGGCTGGTCCCGCCCGCTCCGCCACCTCCGCGAAGCCGCCCGCGACCACCGCCACCGCCGCGCCCCGCACCGCGCCATCGACTGGCTACCGGTCGACCCCCGGGTCCGCCTGCTGATCGTGCCCGCGCTGACCCCGGCCCACCTGCCCCCCGGCGACGTGGTCGTGGCCACCCACTGGAAAACCGCCACCCTCCTCCCGCGCCTCACCTCCGCCCACGGCGCGCCGGTCCACCTGGTCCAGGGCTACGAAACCTGGAACGTCCCCGACCCCGCCCCGGTGCACCAGGCCCTGCGCCTGCCCTTCCCCAAGATCACCGTCTCCACCCACCTCACCCGCGTCCTCACCGACCTGGGCGTCCACACTGGACAGATCACCACCGTGCCCAACGGCCTGGACCGCAGCACCTACCGCCCGCCCCCGGCCGGCGCGCCCCGCGAGGGCGTCGCCTTCCTGCTCAGCGACAGCGCCGCCAAGGACTCCCGCACCGCCCTGGCCGCCCTGCACCAGGTCCGCGCCCACCACCCGGCCCTGCTCGCCAGAGCCTTCGGCGTGGCGCCAAGACCGCGCGACCTGCCGCCCTGGATCCACTACGCCCAGGGCCTGACCGGCGAGGACCTGGCCGCCCAGGTCTACCGCCCCAGCGCCGTCTTCCTGTGCAGCTCCACCACCGAGGGCTGGGGCTTCCCCGCCGCCGAGGCAATGGCCTGCGGCACGGCCGTGGTCACCACCCGCAACGGCGGCGTGGAGGACTTCTGCCACCACAACAAGAACGCCCTGCTCGTCGAGATCGGCAACCCCACCGCCATGGCCAACGCCATCCGCCAACTGCTGGACGACGAACCGCTGCGCACCCGCCTGTCCACCGCGGGCCTGACCACCACCGCAACCATGGACTGGCACCAGTCCACCGCCAACCTCCTGACCGTGCTCAAGGCGATCAGCTAGAGCCGCAACCCCAACCCCCGCAACGCATCCGCCCGCTCCCCCATCAGCTTCATCCGCGCCGCCCACTCCACCGCCTCGTAGTGCGCACTCCCCGCCGCCGACCCCTGCCCCGGCCACTTCCGGTAGTGCAACCCCACCGCGGACTCGAAGAACCCGGTGCTGAGCACACTCGCCGCGAGCAGCAACCCGGTGTCGTCACTGCCCGGCACCGCCATCCACCCACCCAGCAACACGGCGAGATCCCGCCGGATGCACAAGGTCGTCGGATGCACCGGCAACCGAAACCCGTTGTCCCGCCAGTGATCCAGCACCACACCGGGTGCCAGCCGCCCCCGCTCCGGATCTCCGGGAAACCCCACCAGCTCCCCGTCCGGCAACAGGTCCAGCGCCCGCGAGGTCGTCCACCAGACCCCGTCCTGCCCGGTCACCGCCGCGATGTCCCGAACCAGCACTCCCGGCGTCAGCACATCGTCCTGGTCCAGGTTCTTCACCAGCTCGCCGTCGGCCCGCGCCAACGCCAGGTTCCGCGTGATCGCCACCCCACCCGGCCGCCCATCCCCAAGAAGAATGCGCTCATCCGCAGGCAGCAGCCCGGCGGCGACCCCAGTACGCCCATCCTCCTGAACCAGCCACCGCCACCGCCACCCAGCGGGCACCTCCTGCTCCCGCAACGACTCCCAAGCCGCCAGCAGATGCGCGGGCTCAGGCCGGTACACCGCGGTAATCACACAAATCGTGCGCACCCCGCCAGCGTAATGCGACCGGCCATGAAACCCTGTCGCCCGTGGCCGCGCACCCAGTCCGTCTGTCCGTTCTGGACACTTCCCCCATAGTCCAGGGTGCCACCCCCAGACAGGCCTTGCTCAACACAGTGGACCTGGCCCGCCTCACCGACACCCTGGGCTACCACCGCTACTGGGTCCCCGAACACCACGGCATGCGCGGCGTAGCCAGCTCCGCCCCCGCCGTCCTCATCGCCCACCTGGCCAACAACACCCACAACCTCCGCCTGGGCTCCGGCGCGGTCCTCCTCCCCAACCACCCCCCGGTAGTCATCGCCGAACAGTTCGCCACCCTCACCGCCCTGCACCCCAACCGCATCGACCTGGGCATCGGCCGAGCCCCCGGCGGCCCCAAGTCCGCGGTAGAAGCCGTCCGCCCTGAAGAATCCCGAACCGCCACCCCCTTCCACACCCAACTGCAAGAACTCCAGAACCACCTGCACCACCCAGAAACCAAGGCAATCCCCGCCCGAGGCGACAACCCCCCACCCATCTGGCTCCTGGGCTCCTCCACCACCAGCGCCGCCCTGGCCGCCACCCTCGGCCTCCCCTACGCCTACGCCCACCACCTCAACCCCCCAGCCGCCGCCGAAGCCCTCCACCACTACCGCGCCACCTTCAACCCCACCCCCAAACCCCAACCCCCACCACCCTGATCAGCGTCTCGGTCATCACCGCCAAAACCGACACCCACGCCGAATGGCTGGCAGGTTCCACCCGCCTCAAAGTCCTCAGGCGCCACCACGGCACCCGAATCCAACTCCCCAGCCCCGAGACCGCGGCCGAATACCCGTACACAGAGGAAGACCGAGCCGTCATCGCGTCTCGCTCAGGCAGCGTCCTGGTCGGCAGCCCGGAAACGGTGGCGGAACGCTTGCAACAGATCCTCGACACCACCGGCACCACGGAACTCATGGCAACCACACCGGTCTACCACCACGCAGACCGCCGCCGCTCCTACGAACTCCTCGCCACCATCGCACCGCGGCTCCGGACAACCGGGGTCAGTCGCCAAGACTGAGCAACGCGAAAAGCTTGCCGGCTTCAGCCTTCTCCTCCACGGTCACCTTGCCTCGACGGGTGACCTCGACCTGATAAAACCGGTGACCGACCGGCACCTTGGAAACAGCTATCGGGAAAACGCACACAGCAGCGGACCGCTGGCCAGTCCGCCCCTTGCCCAGCGCGCCAACCGCGATAATTTTGCCCGCCTCATCATAAACCTTCACCTCGGCGCCTTCCGCGATATCGCGGTACCCGCGACTGCCCCGGCACTCGAACATCCCGTCAGTGCCTGCCACGACCCGCTCGAGAGTGTCGATGCTGGACGAGCTGTAAGTGGAACCGCTGTCCTTGAGACTCATGAAGCCGGACACTTCATAGGTATCCGGTCCAGCCGCGCCACCGGAGGCCACAACAGACACCGCCGCGACGGTAACGACGGCCACGCCGGCAAACGCCCACTGCCACCAGGCAAGTCGCCACCACGGCCGAACAGGAACGGAAACGGGTGCCGCAGCTTCCGAAGACGGAGGTTCAGCGCCAGTCATCCGGTCGGCATTTTCCGGAGAAATACTCACTTCGACTCCTCCACGGGAAAGCGCCATGGAACCGCCGGCGCTGGCCCCTACGTCGAGTGCAGCCAGGATTCCGTTACTACCTGCGAAATACCGTTACGTTCCAGCAATAGTCTTGATAGCCAATTCCGCACCCGGCCCAACGGCACTCCCTCGACGCGCCGGCGTTCTCGGCGGCGGTCAGCTCGCCGACACGCCCAGCATCACGCCACAGCTACCCATCGACCGGGGCCGCGATCTTCCCTCGCCGCCATAGACGAGGCCGGGCCGCACCCACCGGTTGCTGGAGATGAGCCGCCCCACCTCGTCTTACACGATCTTGAAAAGGGAGTTTCAACTGCTCAAACCTGTGGGGCAGGTGGGGCTCGAACCCACGACCTGACAGATTAGAGCTGGTGTCAGCCGTCGTTTGCCGTCACCTGACGTCACCCACCCTCATCAGCGGCGACGCGGCGACTATCCGACCACTGTGGACTGTCCTCCGTCGTCGTCTGCCGCCGTTTCCCGAGGGTAAACCGTGGTGCCGATCTTACTCCCTCGGTAGCCTTACCCTCTCGATGTGAACAAACCGCCACCCGGTTGCCCAGGGTCGATAGCGAGGCCAAGCGACCAGCGAAGGGCGATCACGGGCAGCAGGTTGCCGCACTTCACTGCTGCGCAGCAACCCGACACTGCTTGCATGCGTCAGGGCCTGTCTGCAACCACTACCGACGGCAGACCCGGTTCACACCCGGAGAACGGGCAGTCTTCATTCACAACTACCCTCTACGACATGAACGCAGCAATACTTCCCCCTCTTCTAACTGGAGTATTTGCACTCGCCGGAGCCCTAAGCGGCGGCCTATTAACTGGAATATTGAATATTCTCGCCAACAAGAAAAGGCAGGGATATGAGGATACCCGAAGGTGGCTCTCAGATCGACGGCAAATATACGCGCACTACCTATCACTCTGCGAAGCCATGCTACGCGAGGTCGATAATGTCGCATGCTTCTTGCCTTATTACGGACCAGAGGAGATCGACAAAGAAAGCGAATCCTTCCTAAAAGATGGCCTGTTTGAGTACATCACAAAGTGGGACGACGAACTTCAGCCAGCCCTCTTCGAGGTACAGCTCATGGCCTCACCAGACGTCGCAGATCTAGCAGAACGCGTCTCCGGCGCGCTCATGTGCCTCACAACCTATATCGAGCGCAGAGAAGCCTTCACTGAATACTACCCAACCTGGTTTCAATGCCAAGACCTATTGCAGGTACTCAGAAACGCAATGAGAACCGAACTCAGCCTGCCGCCACTTAAGACCTCTTGGCCCCACAAGGCCCCCGGCTGGCCCTGGCTCAAGACCCGCCCACCGCGCGAGCAGTATATTCAACATCACCCACGCCCTGAAAAATCGACCAGCGACCAAAGTGAATCCGACACAGAAGAGTGAAGATAGAAACTGGCGAGCTATTCGGCTCGTGGTAGACAAATTCGAGGGCAAGCTTGTGGGCTGGTCGATGCCGTCAGGCGTCGAGCTGTCCACAGGCGCGGCAGCCGAGCGCCCCCGCCACGCCGGCCGATCAGCCACCCCGCGCTCGTACCTCCGCACCGCCCTCGCCACCGGGTTCCCCCCTCCCTCCAAGGAAGAGGGCTCGCGTCCTCCCGTCGACCTGGCTCGCCCCAACCACGCGGGTCAAGGGGCACCCCTCCACCTCGACATGGGCGCCGGGCTGGAAGGGCCCCTTGATGCGGGTGGTTGCCCTCGGGGAGGTCGACGGGAGGACGCGAACCCCGGACCACCCAACCCACCGCGGCTTACGGCGGCGCCCCGTCCTCCTGGAGACCTGCCCGTCCGGCGAGGACATCTCTTGTCCCCCTTGCGGTTCCTGTGGGGCCGTGCGGGCTGCTCTCCCCGCCGCGTGGTCGCGGCCGGTCGCCGGGCGTCCGGCCGTTTTCGGCCGGATCGCCCGGAAGAAGGTGCGGGCACTGACCGGGTCCGAGCGTCGGGACCTGCTGTGCAAGTTGGACGCGGACAAGGAGGCCCGGCGGCACGACATCCCGGACCTGGCGCGGTTCATGCTTGGCACTGGCTGCCGCATCGGCGAAGCCATCGCCGTTCAGGACGACGCAATCACCTGGGACCAGGACGAGGCGGAGGTGGACATCTGCGCGAACATTGTCCGGGTCAAGGGCAAGGGCCTCGTCCGGCATGAAGGCAAGACGTTCGCCTCACAGCGGGTCCTCCCGCTGCCCTCGTTCGTCTTCGTGATGCTCCAGGTGCGCCGACCGGCGGGTGTCCAGCCGGACGCCACGCTGTTCCCGAACTCGCTGGGCGGCTGGCGCGATCCGCACAACACCGGCGCCCGGCTCCGGGAAGCACTCCGGCGGGCTGGGTTCGAGTGGATCACCTCGCACATCTTCCGCAAGACCGCGATCACGATCCTGGATGAGGCGAAGCTGACGGCGCGGGAGATCTCCGGCCACGCCGGGCATGCCAGGGTGAGTACTACGTCCGACCACTACATGGACCGGCGGGCACAGGGGCGCGGCGCTGCTGACGCCCTCGACGCCGCCATGGGTTCGGATGGCACCTGAGGTAAACCGTGGGAAAGGCGTGGCAGTGATCTTGCCGCCCTGCCACACCACCCCGTTGACCTGCCGTTTTGTGGGGCAGGTGGGGCTCGAACCCACGACCTGACAGATTATGAGTCTGCTGCTCTGACCAGCTGAGCTACTGCCCCCAGCGACGTCCGCCGCACCCGGGATGGGATGCGGATCACCCTACCAACGCCGCACGACCGCCCGGACGCGAACCCACGCACACCCACCCCACCCCCGGCAAGTGATCCACCCCACACCCGCCGATCCGAATCCCCACCCCGCACGAACCCCTTCCGGTCCCCCGAACTCCAACCGGAGGTAGCGATGACGGACGTGGCAACAACCCTGGGCAACCTGCTGGCGGATGTCCTGAGAGCGGAGTCTCCCGTCCGAATCCGGGCCTGGGACGGCAGCGAGACCGGCCCACCAGACGGACCGGTAGTGGTGTTGCGGTCACCGATGGGATTGCGGCGGCTGGTCTGGGACCCGTCGGAACTGGGCTTCGCGCGGGCGTTCGTGGCCGGCGAGATCGACGTCGAAGGCGATCTCCACGACGGCTTGCAACGGGCATGGGCCTGGGCACGGGAGCACGGGCGGGCGCGGGTCGGCTTGCGGCAGCGGGGCCGGGTGGCGCTGGTGGCGGCCCGGCTGGGCGTGCTGGGACGGCGGCCGGAACCGCCCGCGGAGGAGGCTCGGCTGCGGGGCCGGGTGCACACCAGGGGGCGGGACCGGGCGGCGGTGGCGCACCACTACGACCTGGGGAACGAGTTCTACCAGGCGTTGCTGGATCCACACCTGGCCTACTCGTGCGGGTACTGGACCTCGGAGGCCGCCACGTACTCCCATGCCGACGCGCAGTGGGACAAGCTCGACCTGGTCTGCCGAAAACTGGGGCTGCGGCCGGGAATGCGGCTGCTGGACGTCGGCTGCGGGTGGGGGTCGCTGATCCTGTTCGCGGCTGAGCAGTACGGCGTCCGGGCCACGGGGATCACGTTGTCGGCGCGGCAGGGTGAGTTCGTGCGGGGGCGGATCGCCGAGCGGGGGCTGGGTGGACTGGTGGAGGTGCGGGTGCGGGACTACCGGGAGCTGACCGGTGAGCCCTTCGACGCGGTGGCCTCGATCGAGATGGGCGAGCACGTGGGCGCGGTCAACTACGCCACCTACGCCGCGACGCTGTTCCGGATGACCCGGCCCGAGGGGCGGCTGTTGTTGCAGCAGATGTCCCGGGGCGCGGTTGCACCTGGCGGCGGGGCCTTCATCGAGCGTTACGTGGCGCCGGACATGACCATGCGGCCGGTCGGCCAGACCGTGGATGCCTTGGCGCAGGCCGGTTTTGAGGTGCGGGACGTGCAGGCGTTGCGCGAGCACTACGTGCGTTCGGTGCTCGCCTGGGCGGACACCCTGGAGCGGCGCTGGGACGAGTTCGTCCGGCTGGTCGGCCTCGGTCAGGCCAGGGTGTGGCGGCTCTACCTGGCCGGCGGGGCGCTGGCCTTCGCGGAGAACCGGATGGGCGTGGACCAGATCCTCGCGGTCCGGCCCACCGCGGCCGGGACCAGCGGTATGCCGGACACCCGGGAACAGCTGCTCGCCGCGGGGATCGCCGGATGAGCCCGTTCGCGCTCAACCTGCTGGTCTCCCTTGGCGTCCTGGTCCTCCTGCTGGCGGCCACCTTCCTCATCTCGGTGGCCCGGCGGCGGTACGACATCATCGACTCGTTCTGGGGCGCGGGGTTCGCGGCGGTCGCGCTGGTGAGCTTCGCGCTCTCGGCCGGGCACGGCGTGCTGTGGCAGCGGGTGCTGGTCACCGGGCTGACCGTGGTGTGGGGGCTGCGACTGGCCTGGCACATCCTGCGCCGCAACCTGGGCCAGCCCGAGGACCAGCGCTACGTCGAGCTGATGGCCAGGGCAACCGGGAACCCGTTGGCGCACCTGGCAACCCGGGTCTACCTGCCGCAGGGCGCGGTGCTGTGGTTCGTCTCGCTGCCGGTGCAGGCCGCGCAGTACGTCCGGCCCGAGCTGGTGCCGCTGACCGTGCTCGGTGTGCTGGTCTGGCTGACCGGGTTCGGCTTCGAAGCCGTCGGCGACCGGCAGCTGGCCCGGTTCAAGGGTGATCCGGCCAACCGGGGCAAGGTCATGGACCGCGGGTTGTGGCGGTTCACCAGGCACCCCAACTACTTCGGCGACGCCGCGGTCTGGTGGGGGCTGTACCTGCTCGCCTGCCACAGCTGGCTCGGGGCGGCCACCGTGCTGTCCCCGCTGCTGATGACCTACGTTCTGACCAAGCGGACCGGCAAGGCGCTGCTGGAGCGGCACCTGCTGGACTCCCGGCCGGGATACCGCGACTACGTGCGGCGGACCAGCGGGTTCTTCCCGTTGCCGCCCAAGAAGGTCTGAGGAAGGAACCCCATGGACGCCGGAGACCTCGTCGACGACTTCGAGCTGCCCGACCAGGACGGCAACCCCCGCACGCTCAGCGGGCTGCTGGCCGAGGGGCCGGTGGTGCTGTTCTTCTACCCGGCCGCGATGACCTCGGGCTGCACCGCGGAGAGCTGCCACTTCCGCGACCTGGGCGCCGAGTTCGCCGCCGTCGGCGCGCAGCGGGTCGGGATCAGCGCGGACCCGGTGGACAAGCAGCGGAAGTTCGCCGAGACCAACGCCTTCGACTACCCGCTGCTCTCCGATGTGAACCGGACCGTGGCCAAGCAGTTCGGCGTGGCCCGGCGCTTCGGCCCGCTCGCGGTCAAGCGGCACACCTTCGTCATCGGCACCGACCGCAGGGTGCTCAAGGTGATCAAGAGCGAGCTGCGGATGAACGTGCACGCGGACGAGGCGCTGGCCGCCGTCCGCGCGCACACCCAGCGCTAACCCTTGCGGGACAAGGCGATCTGCCACACGTTGAGGTAGCCGGAGCGGAACCCGGCCTCGGAGTAGGCCAGGTAGAACTCCCACATCCGGCGGAACGTGTGGTCGAAGCCGAGCTGCTCGATCCGTGGCCAGTTCGCCAGGAACCGTTCCCGCCACAGCCGCAGGGTCCGCGCGTAGTGCGGGCCCAGCGGCCGGCGGCCGGCGCCGGTCAGCTCGGTGTCCTCGCGCACGTTGCGCCCGATGGACTCCAGGGACGGGAGCAGGCCGCCGGGGAAGATGTACTTGTGGATCCAGGTGTAGCTGTCGCTGGTGGCCAGCATCCGCTCGTGCGGCATGGTGATCGCCTGGATCGCCACCCGTCCGCCGGGCCGGGTCAGCCTGCTCAGCGTGCGGAAGTACACCGGCCAGTACTCCCGGCCGACCGCCTCGATCATCTCCACGCTGACCACCGCGTCGTAGCCGCCCTCGGCCTCCCGGTAGTCCTGCAGCCGCACGGTGATCCGCTCGCTCAGCCCGGCCTCGGCGATGCGCTGCTCGGCCAGCCGCTGCTGCTCCGGTGAGATGGTCAGCGAGGTGACCTGGGCGCCGCGCCGGGCGGCCCGGATGGCCAGCGCGCCCCAGCCGGTGCCGATCTCCAGCAGCCGGGTGCCCGGCCCGACCCCGGCGTAGTCCAGCACGCCGTCGATCTTGCGAAGCTGAGCCTGCTCCAGGTCCTCGTCGCCGGCGAACCAGGCCGAGGAGTAGGTCATGCTGGGGTCCAGGAACAGGCTGAACAGCTCGTTCGACAGGTCGTAGTGCCGATGAATATTCTTCCGGGCGCCGTCCACGGTGTTCTTCTCCGCGCTGGGCTGGGCGCGGTCCACCCAGCGCCGCAGCACCTGGAGCGGGCGCGGGACCAGCCGGGACATCCGGGCGGCGAACGGGGTGAGCAGGTCGGCCAGCTCCGAGGCGGTCCAGTCGCCGGCCAGGTAGGACTCGCCGAAGCCGATCTTGGCGTCCGCGCCGAGCCGGTGGAAGAAGTCCCTCGGCCGCAGGATGCGCATGACCGGGGCGGCCGGTCCGCCCGCGCCGAGGCGCTCGCCGCCGGCCAGCAGCACCCGCACCGGCAGCTCGCGCACCGCGTGCCGGAACAGGCGTTCGGCCACCCACGCGCGCAGCGGGGACTCCGGCGCGGTGGCCAAGCCGGGCCAGCGGTCCGCCGCCGGGCGGCCGAGCCCGGCCCGCGCGTCAGGACCAGCGGATAGTGTCGTCACTGGATGCCCTCCTGAGGAACGTGCGCGGGCCGGCGGACCACGGGTACCCGGCGCAGCCACAGCGCTATGCCGTGCCACCGGATCAACGCGCTCACTCGATGGGTGAGCAGTGGTCGCCGCAGCAGCAGACCGAGCAGCACACCGGGGGTGACCGCACGCCGCCGGCCGCGCAAGGTTGCCACGAACGGGGGTTTCCCCTGCTGGCGCAACGTGATCGTGACCGCCACCCGCTCCCCCGGTCGGCTGATCCGCATCTGGTAGCGGCCGCCCATGGCCAGGAACGGGGAGACGTAGAAGTCCTTGTCCACCTGAACCCGTCCGTCCTCGTCGGGGTGCAGCACGTAGCAGTGTCGTTCGCCGTAGGTGTTGTGCACCTCGGCCAGCACGCACTCCAGCGCACCGTCGTCGCGGTGGCACCAGAAGACGCTGATCGGGTTGAACACGTGCCCGAGCAGTCGTGCGTTCGCCATCATGACAACCCGGCCGCCGCGCAGGTCTATTCCGCGCACAGCCAGGAAATCGGTCACATTGGCCCTGATCGTCCGCGTGGGCGAACCCAGGTGGTCGCGGGCCTCGAACCGGGCGAACGGGCGCAGCCACCACGGCAGCCGGGGCAGCTCGTCCAGGTCGACCAGCCACAGGTACACCTTGTGCCGCAACACCCGGTGCACCCGTTCCCGCCGCACGTGCACCACCTCGGCGTCGTAGAGCGCGGTCACCAGCGCACGCCCAGCGCCAGCGCGGCCCGAACTCCCGCGGCGCAGCCGTCCTCGTGGAAGCCCCAGCCGTGGTAGGCCCCGGCGAACGCGCTCGCCCCGGTGTTCAGCTCGGGCAGACGTTGTTGCGCCGCAACGGACTCCGGCGTGTAGACCGGGTGCTCGTAGACCATCTTGGCCAGTACCGCGTGCTCGGGAACGGCCTCGGTGGCGTTGAGCGTGACCAGGTAGTCCAGCGGTTCGGCCAGTCGCATCAGCCGGTTCATGTGGTAGCTGACCAGCACCGGGCCGCCGTCGGGCGAGCAGGAGGGCTTGCGCAGGTTCCAGGCCGCCCTGGCCAGGGCGCTGCGCGGCAGCACGCCGGGGTCGGTGTGCAGCCAGGTCTCGTTGCGGGAGTAGCGGAACGCGCCCAGCACGGCCCGCTCGGCCGGGGTCGGCTCGGCCAGCAGGGCCAGCGCCTGGTCGGCGTGGGTGGCCAGCACCACCCGGTCGAAGGTGTGCAGCTCGTCGTCGGCGTCCCGGACCAGCACGCCGTCCGGACTTCGGTGCACCGCGCGCACCGGGGTGCTGGTGCGCACCGCGGCCAGGTTCTTCGCCGCACGCTCCACATAGGACCGGGACCCGCCGGTCACGGTGCGCCACTGGTGACTGCCGCCGACGGAGAGCAGGCCGTGGTTGCACAGGAACTCGAACAGGTAGCGGGCCGGGTACTGGCGGCTGAGCTCCGGTCCGGCCGACCAGACCGCGGAGACCACCGGCAGCATGAAGTGCTCGACGAAGTAGCGCGAGTAGCCGCCGATGGCCAGGAACGCGCCCAGGGTGACGTCCCAGGTGTCCTCATCGGCCAGCAGCCGCCGGGCGTGCCGGTGGAAGCGCCTGACCTCGGCCAGCATCCGCAGGTAGCGCGGGTTGCCCAGGTTGCCGGGCTGGGCGAACAGGCCGGGCAGTCGCCGGGCGCCCGCGTACTCCAGTCCGCAACCGGCGCAGGAGACGCTCATCGACATCTCCGAGTCCTGGGTGGCCACGTCCAGTTCGCGGAACAGCCGCAGCAGGTTCGGGTAGGTCCGCTCGTTGTGCACGATGAACCCGCTGTCCACCGCGGCCAGCCTGCCGTCAGGGGTGGGCAGGTCGTGGGTGTGCGCGTGCCCGCCGAGCCGGTCCTCCTTCTCGAACAGGGTGACCTCGAAGCGGCGTTGCAGCAGGTAGGCGGCGGTCAGCCCGGCCACGCCCGCGCCGATCACGGCGACCCTGGCCCGGCTCACGCCCGCACCCCCGCCAGCGGCACGCGCAGCCCGTCCGGCGCGGGCAGGGCGAACGCCCTGGCCAGTTCGCTGTCCCAGGGGCCGATCCCCAGGACGCCGAAGACGAACCGGCGAACCAGTGCGGTCCACTCGGCCGCGCGGCGCAGCATGGCGTGGTTGTCCCCGTGCACGTCGAACCGGCATACCCGCTCCGCCCGGTCCCTGGCCCGCACCGCGTAGTCGAAGGACAGCCTCGGATCGGTCCACCGCTCCCGGTCCCCGTGCGCGATGAGCACCGAGGTGCCTGCCAGGTCGGCCACCGGCTCACCGGCAGGCAGCCAGGGCGCGAGCGCCGCGACCCCGCGCACCGCGGGATCATCGGCCACCCGCAGCGCGGCCCGCCCGCCCATGGAGTGACCGACGAGCACCACCGGCAGCCCCGGATGCCGTTGCCGCGCCTGGGCGAGTGCCCAGCGAGCGTCCGCGACGGCGTCCAGCGCCGGGGCGTTCCAGCCACGGAAGCGGTAGCGCAGCAGCCAGACCAGCAGGCCGTGCCGCCCGCCCGCGCGGTGCAGCTCCTTGGCGAAGGGCAGCATCCGCAGGTAGGTCAGGCGGCCCCGGTGCGGGCGGCCGTGGCTGTGCTCACGGCCGCCGTGCAACAGGACCACCAGCGCGCGGGGAGTCTGGACTGGCCACTCCCGCACCCGTGCTGTTGGGGGCATACCGGGCGTTCGTCCCGGGCGCCCGGCCGGTTCTCCGGTGAGGTCCAGATCACATCTCGTCGAGGGTGACCTGGCCGCTGGAGCCGTTCACCGTGACCCGCTGGCCGGAGCTGATCCGGGCGGTCGCCCCGGACACCCCCACCACGGCCGGGATGCCGTACTCGCGGGCCACCACCGCGCCGTGCGAGTTGGGCCCGCCCATCTCCATCACCAGGCCGCCCGCGGTGAGGAACAGCGGGGTCCAGCCGGGGTCGGTGGAGGGCGCGATGAGGATCTCGCCGGGTTCCAGGTG
The DNA here is from genome assembly GCF_030064675.1 of Crossiella sp. CA-258035. GTDB lineage: Bacteria > Actinomycetota > Actinomycetes > Mycobacteriales > Pseudonocardiaceae > Crossiella. The sequence continues at coordinate 1,676,282 of NZ_CP116413.1, read as the reverse complement.
CGCGCCGGTCGGGTCCAGCACCACCCTGGCGATGCCGGTGACCGACCCGGCCGAGGCCGCGGTGCCGGTGAGCGCGCCCTCGACCTGCTCGGCGTTGGCCAGCGCCGCCGCCTCGGGTTCCGCGCCGTCGGAGAGCAGCACCCTGGGCAGGTGCTTGCGCCGCAGCTCCCGCTCGTGCTCTGCCTGCCGTCGGCTGACCAGCTCGCGGTGGTCAGCGCCGCCCAGTGCGGCCCGGACCTCATTGGTGTCCAGGAAGAACACGTCCTCGGCGGCCGCCAGCAGCCCTCGGCTTGCCAGTTCCTCGCCCAGCACCAGCAGCTGCGCGCGCATCCGGGCCAGGGTGAGCACCAGCAGGTACTTCGGCAGCTCGCGCAGCCCGGCGATCCCCCGGACGCGGTCCAGGGTGAACCGCAGCAGCCGTCCCCGGATCCGGCTGTGCCTGCCGACCCTGGCGACCAGCTCGGCCAGCTTGGCCTCGGCCTCGGTGACCGAGCGGGCGAACTGGACGTCCGCGGCCAGCTCGGGGTGTTCGGCGCGCAGGTAGTTGGCCAGCACGCCGAGCACGTGCGCGGGGTCCTCCGACCAGCGCGGCACACCGAGGTCGATCTCGGCGACCGCGCGGTGCCCGTACCGGCGGAGAAACTCGGTCAGTCCACTGTGGATGACCGGGGTGAGCGAGCCGTCCCGGTGGCGGGCCAGCAGCTCCTCCCGCGGCGTGTCCAGCAGCTCGCGGGCGGCGGCCGGGTCAGCGCGGATGGCGGTGGCCAGCCGCCACAGGTCCAGGTCCATCTCGGTGGTGGGGTTGTGCGGGATGCCGCGCAGCACCGCCTGCAGCTCGTCCGGCTCGCCGTCCGCGCCGAGCAGCTTCCCGGCCAGCGCGGTGAGCACGAACCCGGCCGGCACCAGCGGCATGATCCGGGCCACCCTGGGTCCGGTGACCTCCGGCATGGCCGACTCGACGAAGGCCAGCCGCTGGGCGTGGGTGAGCTCGTCGGAGACGGTGAGCAGGCGCTCGATCTCAGCCGCGGTCCGGTGCGCCCGGTCCCTGGCCCTGGCCGGATCGCGCAGTGCGCCGAGAATGGCGATCGGGGCGCGCGTGCGGCGGGCGACCCTGGCCAGTCCGCGCAGGAACGGCCACGGCGAGCGCTGGGTGACGCTGAGCCGCTCGTCGTCGAACAGCCCGCGCAACACCTGGGCGGAGCGGGCCTCCATCAGGTCCAGCACGGTGGGCACGATCCGACGGCCGATCGTGCTGCGCATCATCGGCGTGACGTCGACGAACAGCCGCCCCGCCGACTCGGTGATGATCGGCGGCCCTGCCTTCGGATCCGGCACGCGGAAACCGACGGCGGCCGCGATCCCGCCGGTGGCCAGTCGCAGCCCGGCCACTCCGGCCGGGGTGAGCGGCCGGTACACGCCCTGTGCCACGCTGCCGTTGAAGTACACCCGCAATCCCGGCTTGTCGTTGCGCGGCAACGGGAACAGCGTGGTGATCGGCCGGGCCTGGGTGAGCCACAGCGTGCCGTGCGCGTCGATGGCCCACTCGGTGTCCTGGGGCGAGCCGTAGTGCTGCTGCACCCGCCGTCCCAGGGTCACCAGGTCGCGCAGCTGTCCCGGGGACAGGCAGGGCTGGTCGTCGGCGAGTCCCCGGGTGTGCTCCTCGGTGCCGCCGCCGACCTTGCCGCGGATCACCACCAGCTTGTCGCCCAGCCTGGTCTGCCGGATCGCGCCGGTGTGGCCGTCGAGCACGAAGTGGTCCGGGTTGACCGAGCCGGAGACCACCGCCTCGCCGAGCCCCGGACTGGCGTCCACCACCACCTCGTCGCGGCGGCCGGTGACCGGGTTGGCGGTGAACATCACCCCGGCGACCTCGGCTTCCACCATCCGCTGCACCACCACCGCGAGCCGCACGGTGGCGTGCTCGATCCGGTTGGTCTCCCGGTAGCTGACCGCGCGGTCGGTCCACAGCGAGGCCCAGCAGCGGCGGACCGCGTCCAGCAGCGCCTGCGCGCCGACCACGTTGAGGTAGGTGTCCTGCTGCCCGGCGAAGCTGGCGAAGGGCAGGTCCTCCGCGGTGGCCGAGGAGCGCACCGCGACCGGCACGTCCTGGCCGAGCCGCCCGTACGCGGTGGCGATCAGCTCCACCAGATCGGCAGGCACCGGCGCGGTTCTGACCAGCTCCCGCGCGGCCGCCGGGTCCTTGGCGGCGCCGGTCAGGTCCAGCGGGCCGGCCACCGCGCGGTAGGCGTGCGTGGTCAGCACGAACCCCTCCGGCACCGGTAGCTCCGCGCCGATCATCTCCCCCAGGTTGGCGGCCTTGCCCCCGACCAGCTCCCCCGCCCCGGCCCGGACCTCGTGCAGGTCCAGGACCAGCGGCTCACCTGTGCTCATCCCCGTGCCTCCTCGCCGCGTCGGCCAGCAGCGTCATCGCCTCGCGGACGGTGCGCTGCTCGGTTTCGGAGAGGTAGGTCATCAGCCGCAGCTGGCCCTCGGCCCTGGTGCGGGCGAAGTTCAGCAGGAACGCCGCGCCCGCCGGGGTGAGGCCGACCCGCTTGGCGCGGCGGTCGGTCTCGTCCTCACGGCGGTGCACCAGCCCGCGCTGGGCGAGCTGGTCGAGCAGCCTGCTGGTCGCCGACACCGAGCGGCCGATGTGCTCGGCCAGCTCGCGCACGGTCGGCTCGGTCCCCCGGTCCAGGGTGAACAACGTGGCGATCTGCACCAGCTGCAGATCCGCGCCGCCGGTGCTCCGGCTGAGGTTGATCAGCATCTCGCCGATCAGCTCCCGCCGGATGACCGTCAGCTCCTCGACCAGCCGATCCCGATCCGTCGCGCTGATGACATCCTCCAAACCCTTGCGTGCATGCAACTAATGCACTGCCGCAAAGGTAGCGCGAGGGCGGCGAGCAAGTCAACAGGCGTTGAATAAAAGCGGTGGGACGGGGCCGCGAACCCCGTCCCACCTGGTACAGCGCCGACTACCGGGTCACGGTGAGGACGAACTCGGCGCTGCCGGTCTTGCCGTTGGAGGTGCCAGTGATCTTGATCGGGTAGCTGCCCGCCGGGGTGTTGAAGCCGACCCAGACGAAGGCGGTGGAGCTGCTGTCGGAGGCGACAGTGGCCGGCGAGAAGTGCACGCTGGTGCCCGAGGGCGCACCGCTGGCGGTCAGCGTGGTCTGCCCGCCGCCGGTGACGGTGATCTTCGTCTGCAGGAAGCCGCCGGGCCGCGCGCTGCCGCTGCCGGGGGCGAGCGCGAGCTTGATGTCGCCGGGCGGGGGCTCCTGGCCGCCGTCGATCTGCTGCTTCACCCAGTCGCCCATGTCGTTGTTCAGCCGGCCGTAGACGGAGTACCAGCGGAAGTCGCTGCGGCTCCAGGAAGCCACGCCGACCACCTTGCCGTCGACGACCAGCGGGCCGCCGCTGTCGCCCTGCAGGATGGTGATCCGGCCGTCGGGGTAGCCGGAGCAGATCATGGTGGCCTCGCGGAACCCGGCGCCCACCCCGTTGCAGTTGCTGCCCTCGACGATGGGCAGCTCGAAGCGGTGCAGCTCGACGTTGCGGGTGTTGTCGTTGTGGTCCTTCTTGCCGTAGCCGAGGCCGACGCCGGTCTTGCCGGGCGCGTTGAGGCCGGTGTCGGCGGAGGTGGCGACCTTGACGTAGGCGCCGCCGGGCACCGGGATGTCGTCGGCGACGGTGACCACCGCGACGTCGTAGCCCTGGTCGAAGTTCACGTACTTGGGGTGCTTCTTGTACTCCAGCACCTTGGTGCGGAAACCGGTGCCCTGGTTGAGGTCGTCCAGGCCGTACAGGAAGGTCTTGTCCCCGGCGGCGTCGGCGCAGTGCGCGGCGGAGAGGATCTTGCGCGGGGCGATCACCGAACCGGTGCAGCTCTGCCCCTGCGGCCGCGGCCCGCCCTCGCGCAGCCCGGCGATCATGAACGGGAAGTCCTTGACCGAGACCGGCTTGCCGCCGATGGACAGCGCGCCGGGGTCGGCGGGCGGGACTTCGGCGAGGTCGGTGGGGGTCACGGCACGCCCGCCGGGCTCCTGCTGTGCCAGCGCGAGGCCGGGTAGCAGGGGCACGGCGAGCGCGGTGACCGTCAGGGCGATCAGACTCGCCCTCCGGGTGATGTTCACGGTGTTCCTCCCGCGGGGGTGGTGGCGGACGGCAGGGAAATCGGCCGCTGCCAGCACCATCCGGGCGCGCGAGGTCGCCGGACAATCCGGGGGAACATCCGTAGGGGTACGCGACTTTTGCCGCGGGCACCCGGGGTGCGGCGGGTCCGCCGAGCCCGCTGGGGTGGGCTCGGTGGAAGGACCCCGGCACCGCGCGGCGGCTAGGCGATGGCCTGCCAGATGGTGCTGAAGTTGGCCAGCGCCCCGGCCACCGAGGCGTCCAGCCGCTTCGGGGAGGCGTTGGCGCGCAACCGGAACAGCTTGCCCCGGCGCACGTCCAGGATGGCCGCCCGCCCACCGGGCAGGATGTCCGGCAGCTGTCGCTCGACCATCCACAGCGGGATGTTGGCCGCGGCCTGGGTCAGCTCCGGCTTCTTCAGGTAGAGCAGCACCGCGTGCGGGCGCGGGTCAGCCCCGAGCGTGAGCCCGAGGTGCGGACTGATCCCAACCTCGCCGTCGGCCCCCCGCCAGACCGCGCCGCCGACCGGTACCACCGCTGGTCGTGCCTTGGCCACCCATGTCAGAAATCCCCCCTGTAGTTCCCGAAAATGCGCGTGCTTGGCCGGATCGTCAATCCGGTTCACCACTGGTTCCAGCACTTCCCCCGGTTCATCACTGGCCAGTGCGCGCTTTATCCCGTTGACGATCGGCTCGTAGTAGAACCACGGCCGAGCCGCCTCCTCGAGATACATACGACGAATGTTCTCCACCGTCCTGGTCTGCAAACCCGGACCACTGACCACGAAGTCGATGATCGCCCCGATCTTGACCTGGGGCACCAGTGCCTCCGCTGCCGTCATCCACACCTCCAGTAGCTCTGACCTGCATCTTCCGTGCCAGTCGAACTACCTGAACCCTATCGTCCACCCCTGACATTCCACCGACTCCAGGGCAGCCGGAAGCCCATTTGCTTAAGGAAATTCAGCAGTGAACGCTTACCAGCCGATCGGCCGCGGCCAGGGATAGTTGCACACGCTGAATCCGAGCTTGTTGGCCCGGTCCACCGCCGAGTCGTCAAACCGCCGATACTCCGCGAACACGGTCCGAGCCCGATCCCAGGAATTCGCCGCGGAGTGCCGGACGACCTCTCCCCACCACCAGTTCGCCATCTCCACGTCCCTGAGCAACTTGTGCACTTCCGCCACGAAGGACTCCGGCACCGCCGCCGACCGCGCGGACACGGACCTCCACTGCTTGAGCAACAGGGCCCGCAGCTCCGCCACCTTGCGCGCCCACGCGAGGAACCGCTTCGGCCCGGTCAGCGCACTGAGCTCCTTGCTGCGCCGGGTGGCCACCGCACAGGCGTCATCGGCCCGGCGCACCGCCGCCCACCGCCCCGCGTCCGGATCAACGGCGCTCGTCCGGACCGCGGTGGACCGGGTGCTGCTCGGCCCAGGCGAGAGGTCCTGATAGCCACGCACCCCGAAGAACCCCAGAATCCCCAGCACACTGGCCACCAGCCCGATGGTCGCCAGAACCACACCGCGCCGCATCCCCTCGGCCTCCCACCCCGCCGACCCGGCAGCCACGGCGGAATGTCCAGTCTAGAAAGGGAATCCGCCGCCTGACCCGCCCGAAGAGGCAGGGATGTCTCTAGCCATCCACCCGAGCCGCGATGACCCGCGCACACTCCACCGACTCCACCCCCACGGTGCTGACCTCCACGTCATAACGCATCCCGACGTGCACCAGCTCGGCCTGCCCCGCCGCCATCCCGGTGATCCGGTCCCCGCGCGCCAGCTCCCGCCCCGCCGCCACCTCAGCCGGACACCGCACCCCCACCCACAACACCTCAAGCCCAGCCAGCGCCGCCCCCCACCGCCGCTGCCCCGCACCCCCGCCGAGCAACACCTCATCAATGATCACCCGAGCCCCAGCCCGCACCATGGCCGCGATCCCCGCCGCCCAGGCCGCCTCCAACTCCCGGAACGCCGCTCCCACCAGCACCGTCCCATCCGGCGCGAACTCAACCCCGCCCGAGGCCCCCCGCAACGAGGCCGGCAACAACTCGATGAACGTGTCCACCCCCACCACCAGCCACGCCCCCGGCAGCACGGCCTGCAAACACCGAGCGATCCCACTCTTCCCAGCACTGGACCCACCATTGAGCACAACCACCTGCGTCGCCATGCGCCCAAGCTAGGCAGCAAGCCAACCCCGGTCACCCGAGTTTCGGACCGGGCCGCGCGCTATCCCAGCAGCCGCACCCCGTCATGGACCCGAGTCCGGACCACCTCCGCGAAGGCGTCGGCAACCCGCACCGCATAGGCGGGAACCATGACCTCCCGAACCTGCGCCAAACTCAGCCAGCGAACCTCACTCGCCTCCTCCGTCGGCACCGCCTCGGTGGTCTCGGGCGAGCAGCGGAACACCAGGGCCACAACGTCCCGAACCACGTTCTGGTAGACGCCGGTGAGCCGACCAACCCGGACCACGACCCCGGTCTCCTCGCACACCTCGCGCCGCACCCCCTGCTCGAACGTCTCACCGACCTCGAGCACCCCACCCGGCGGTTCCCACCGACCGTTGTCCCGCCGCCGGATGACCAACACCCGGCCCGCCCCGTCAACCACGACACCGGCGACACTGACGGAGTACCGAGAAACGCTGGTCACAAGCCCCACCCCAGGCGATTTCGCCCCAGAAAGCAAACAACCCCAGGCCGCAGCCTGGGGTGAAGCTCCTCCGGTTGGACTCGAACCAACAACCCTGCGATTAACTCGTGCCGGGTGTACTGAGGTGCCCGTAGGTGGGCCTACCTGGGCAAACCTCCTTCGACTGGTGGACCAAGGTGTACCCGGGTGGACCTGTTTCCGGAGCCTTTATGGAGCTTTGATCATGGCCCCGGACAGTAGAAGAGGGGCGACCCGAAGGCCGCCCCTCTTTCGCACGTACGACGGTCAGGTCAGGTCGAACGACCCAGCCCGCAGCGTCTCCTGGAAGACGGCCCACGCCCCAGGCGTGAACGCCAGGATCGGGCCTTCCAGGTTCTTGGAGTCGCGCACCGCGGCCAGGTGCCCCGGAAGGGCCACCTCGACACACTCGCCGCCGTTGCCGCCGCTGTAGCTCGACTTGCGGTAGTTGAACTGGCGCAGGTCGGTGCTCACACCAGACCTCCTTAGCTTGCTGTCAGAGTTCCTAGGCAAGGCTATCCCGCAGCCTCTCAAGGAAGGCCCTCGTCTCCTTCGGGCTGCTCGCGACCGCCTTGAGACTGTCGAAGGTAGCCAGGTGTGCCTTCTTGTCCTCGTCGGAGTCCACGAACGCGGCGTTCCGCAGGTTCTCGGTGTAGACGATGTACTCGTCGCCGATCCGGAGGATCTGAAAGTCGAAACCCAAGGACCTGTGCGCGCCGGCAGTGAACGGGATCATCTGAAGGGTGACGTTCCGCTGCGTCGACACCTTCACTAGGTAGTCGAGTTGTTCGCGACGCGTCTCGATGCTGCCGACCTCTTGCCTCACCGCAGCTTCGCCGAAGATGAACCACGCATCGGGTGCACCTGGTTCAAGGAGGCGTGACCTTCGTGCCGCTCTCGCCTTCAAGAAGCTCTGGACGTCTTCTTCAGTGTGTTCGGGGTTGGCTCGGAACAGTTCCAGCGCAACCTTGTCGGTCTGAAGTGGACCCGCGATGAGAGCACCGCTGAAGTGCATGATCGACGATGCGGCGCGCTCTAGCTTGCGGAACCGGTTGAACCAGGGCGGAAGCTTCGAGGCGTATCTCGGTCGCGAGTCCTGTCGGCGGGCCGCGGTGGCCAGTTCACGAATCGCAGGTCGGTCCTTCTCGTCCACTCCGTAGAGGTCCAGTAGCCGCTCTAGGTCGGTCGCATTGGGCGCTGTGTGGCCGTTCTCAATCCGGCTGATCTTGCTCGCGCTAAACCCTAGGGCCTGCACCACTTCTTGGGCCGTCATGTTGGCGCGCTCTCTGCCCTGCTGGAGCAGATGCCCGAGGTCGAGCTTGGAGATCAACGGGCTGTCGCTCACTGCCACCTCCTGCTACGCATGCGCACAGTGTGCCTGAGGGCGCTGAGCGTGAGATTCGCCCGATCGGTGTCTGGTAAACGTGCAATTGCAGACTTACTCTCGTAGAGTCGACGCAGGTAGCAAGGCTACCGCGTCGCCAAACCCGCCCCGTGCGCGGTCAGAGTTCCAAGCACCAGCGCACGGGGCGGGCCCTGATCTCCGGCAGCCCGGCCTGGGTACCCCCGACACTCGGGCCGGGCAGCCGGTCCCACTCTTCGGGGAGGCGACATGGTCTTGAAAGGGCGCGGCGAGTTCTACGGCCTACCAGTGCCAGGGCAGCCGCAGCGACTCAAGACCTGGATACGGAACCGGGGCGTCATCAACGTCGCCGTTGGTGAACACCACCGCCCCATCAGCCTCCCCCTTGATGAAGCCCTCGCCCTGCACAACCACCTCGGCAAGCTCATCGAGGAAGCGAGACGTCGATGACCGAATGGATCGGCATAGGCATCGCGGGTGCCCTGATCGTCCTCAGCATCTACACGTTCTGCTGGTGGCTGAAGCACCGTGACGACCCGCTGTACCCGGAAGACGAGCAGCGCCTCACTGTCGAGCAGATCCGCGAGCGCGAGGACGCTGACAACCTGCCGTACTACCCGCGAGGAGGCGACGATGGCCGGGTCTAGCGTCGGCGCAGCCGCCCTCCTGCTCCTCACCCTCACCACCGGGTCCCTGTGGGTCGCCTACGGCGGCACCCTGTGGCGACCCGAAACCTGGGGTGACCTCCTCCACCACTGGTGGGTCGTACAGCAGACCCGATGGACCACAAGAGCCATCCGGCGTCGCTGCCCCACTGCGAGGCCAGCGCGCCCCGCGCAACACCGGGTCGACAAGACGACCCCGGTGGAGCATCGAATCGCGGTGATCCTGCCTCGGGTGACGGCCGCGCAAGGCCACCGTGCGGCAGCACAGGTGCGGTGTGCTGCCGCGAACCTCTCGCCGCGACTAGCAGCGAGAGGACAGGTGAGGGCGGGCATCCCACCTACATCCGCCCTCACCTCCAAACTCCCGGCGGGCCTACCCCCTCCCCCGTCGGGTAAGGGGGTGGCGGCCCCCTCCCCCCAGGCCGTCACCCCCGCTGACTCCCTCCATGCGGCATGAACCGCTGGCTGTGGATCCAGTACTGCGAGTACCTGGAGTACGTGTTCGTCATGGACCCCGAAGATCTGCCCGTCGGGTCCCTGCAGGTATCGATCTGCGGCCGAGTCTGGCCCCTGCTAGCGCCGGACCGGCGTTTCGTCGGCCCTCACCCGCGCTGTCCCGGGTGCGTTGAGATGCGACAGATCCATCTCCGTGCACCGCGCCACATCATGATCGGTTAGTAGCGAGCACTCGTGGTCGAAAGGCGTCCACTATGCGACAGAACACGCAGGATCCACGAGCGGGTGCTCCGGGAGATCGGCCCAGCAGACGGGGATCCGACAACGAGGGCAGTCGAGCACAGCGAGAACCGGACATGCCTCCACTGTGGTGGCAATGGGCAGACATCAACATAGGTAACAGCTGCGGCCGGTAGCCCGGTCGTGTGCAGGATGCCCGCGAGGGTAGACAGGGGTGAGACCATGGCACCGAAGGTGAAAAAGTGCCCAGACTGCTGGGGTGCGGGCACCGATCCTGACCGGGACTACGACGCCTGCAGGAGGTGCGGTGGAACTGGACACGTCCCGACCTAGCGAGGTCGCCGCCAGCTCGTGCAACCTGTGCCGCGATACTGGTCACTTCACGTGGCAACAGCCGGAACCGCAGCCGGATGGTTCGATGCTCCTCCGAGATATGAGCCATCCCTGTGTCCGGGGATGCTCGGGCTGGTGGCGACAGCCAGCGGAGGAGATGGACCAGGTGATCGAGGGAAGCATGTCTCCGTTGGTGATCGACGCCTGAAACGACGAGAAGCGCCCCACCCTCCCGGAGGAGAGTGGGGCGCTTCTGCGTGTGCGTAGACCTACTTGGTGCCTCCGATGAACCCGGGGGCAGCCTGTGCCCGGTCAGCGACGCCGGTGGGGCTCCACAGGCCGTAGTGGGTGGCCACTGCGACCGTGAAAGTTCCGAGGACCGCCAGGAGGGTCGCGCCGGCATCGAACTGGGTGCCGGTGTTCACCGACTCCAGCAGTTCGGACAGGAACGCCGACACCGCGGACAGTGCGGCCAGCAAGACGGCCCTGAGACGGGCACCAGCGTCCCAGCGGGTCACCAGGCCCACAAGGACCGGCAGCAGAGTGCCGATGGCGAGAGAGAGAACCTGAGCAAGATCAAACGTCACGAGGACTCCAGGGAAGATGGGCTAGCTGGCGAGGCGGTCGCGGAGCACATCAGCAACCTTCTGGGCAACGGCATCGCCGATGAGCGGGGCGACCTCCGCGGCAAGACGGGGGTAGTCAATCTGCGGAGCCTGAACCTGGCCCACCCTCGACACAGCCTCCGACACCTGCGCCAAACCCGCGCCAAGCACATCGACCTTCTGGTGCAGCTCAGCGACACCACCCTGAGTGTTGGCGATCGCCGCGGCAGTACGGCCCGCGGCACGCTTGCCCGCCTCACCCATGAGCACCGCGTTCGCGGCCTCCAGGAGAACACCCTGGTCGTGATCGGACAGTGCCATGAGGAAGCCTCCAGAGTTGATGGTCGCCGCCTCTCGGCGGAACTGGTTCATGTCGATGGTTCGGCCGTTGGCATAGCCGGGGTCCCACTTGCCGGTGATTGAGGTCTCGGCGTGCGCCCTGCAGCGCTCCACCGAACCGAAGACCTGCTGCACGGCCTTGGCGAACACCTTCGCCGTCCGCAGCTGCGCCGCAGTCATCGGCGACGTCCCCGGGTAGACAATCTCCAGGCCGAGGACCCTGCGGTTGAACGTGGTTGTCACCGGCAACGGCCCCATAGACCGGCCGCCGCTCGCACCTGCATGGTTGGCCGGGTTCGCGGCGACCACATGGATCCCCCCGCCGGAGAGCCCAGCGAAGTTGCACAGCGGACCGGGAAGATCATTTCTACCTGTGACGAGGATCTGGGGCCGCGTGTTGGACACCGCAGTTGCCGTGTGGTGCACGATGCCGCCCTCGTAGGCGCTCGTCTGGCCGTTGCCGCGCCTTTCCCAACCCGACTCGAACGTCACCGGCACACCGTGGGCACGGAAGATCTCAACGAAACGGAGAGTGATGCTGACGCTCACGAGGTCACCTCGTCATCCACCGCAAGGGCGCGAAGCTCCTCGGAGACATCGTCATACGGGTCGAACCCAGGCTGCAGATACGGGGCATTCGGCTCTGCATCGAGCGCGCCCACAACCAGCCAGCCGCCCGGCGCTGGCTTCACCAGGATCCGCACATCATCGGCGTGGGCAGTCGGATCGTCGTCGGCATCGGCCACAGAGGACAGATGCGCCCGCACATGCTCCGCCGTCGCCGGCAGAGCTTCCGCCGCGTTGGCAGGCACGAACCGGCTATAGCGCATGGGTGCCTCCTGGTCGGTAGTGGGACAGTTCCTCAACGGCCGCGGTCAGATCCTTCGACATCTTCTCCACCTGGTTACGCAGAGACTGGATCTCCGCCTGCGCCTCAACGAGCTTCGCGTTCAAGTCCATGGTCTTCTGCTCCGCCAACGCAAGCTTCGATCGCGTGGTCTTCAACGACTCGTTCAAGTTGGTCAGCTCCGCCGCTGCAGAAGTACCGAGGGCGGCAACGGCCTCGACCAGAACCTTGGCTGCGTCGGCCTTGGTCTTGTCCGTGTCCGCGGTGAGCTTGCGCATCTGCCGCGGCACCAGAACCAGCGACACAAGACCGACCAAACCACCTAAAGCCCCGGCGACTTGTAGCCATCCCGAAAGTGTCATGACGTCTCCAGGTCGCCCCTCAGCTAGCCGCTCTGCATCGCAACCTGGATCTGGGCGATGTCTTGACGGATCTGCCTGATACGAAAGATGTTTGCTGCGCCGATCGCGACGACTAGCAGTCCGAACTGGGTAGCGCGTAGGCCGTGCAGTCCGACGAGGACTGCCCCAAACCCAAGCAGCATCAACGTCAATCCGAGCAGCCCAGCACGTTCGATTAGAAGTCCGTGGATGTTGGCTAGCAGCACTCCGGTCAGCGCGATCGCGCTCATCGCAGCGAGCCCCGAATACCACATGTACTGCCACATAGGCGATAGCGCCGACACGGACGATGCTGACACGCGGGCCGGTGAGACCAGCCCGCTGACGCCAGATATGAGTAGAGCCACGAGAACGGTGACCTCGTAAGGATTCCGTCCTGACCGGATGTGGAGCATGACGTGATCCCCCGACTGGATGACGTACTGCTGGATGGATGACTGTCTACGGCGCGGTCGGTGCGATGCCCGCGACCGCGTTCCACATTGAGTTCGCCGTGTACTCAATGTCTCCGGAGGGGCTGTTCAGCTCGACAGAGGGGTTGGTAGCGACGGCCCAGGCGAAGCGCATGGCGTAGGTCTGACTGTCCAGAAGCACGTTCGTGGCGAGAGCATGCCGCAGTGTGGACACGTTGGTTCCGGCGTCGTTCTCGTTGGCGACTGCGACCGCAGCCTTCACAATCGCAGCACGTACCCGCAGGATGAAACCGGGATGCGCGGCCAGGTCGGCAATAGCGGTGAGTTCCGCAGGCACAGGGATCCCCCATATTCAGTTGTGTTAGGATGCGATCTTGCCCAGGACAAACCAGCGGCCCTTGGGACAAGCGATCTGAACAGTGTGGCCGATCGTGGGTGTGTAGCTTTCGAGACGCGGCAACGTCAGAGACGCGCCCTCAACAGTGACAACGACTCGCGCACCGGCCGTGCCGGTAACGATGCCGACCCGCCAAGGCTCGCTGGGGAACGAATCGGTGATCGCGTCTTCGAGTTGCACACGATCACCCGCTCTCCCCAGGAAGTTCCACGGTGCGAGTCAAGATCCTCTGGACTCCGTTGATCGACAAAGGGATCTCAAGTGCGTCGATGATGTGCAGGCCGACACTGCCATCCCGGTAGCGGACACTCACGATGTCACCCGAGTCCAACGCTGGGTTGCACACCGCATCGAGGCTGATGCTGCCATCGATCCCTTTGGCGCGGTTCAGGATCGACGTCGCGGTGTCGGTGCACTGGGCCACCGTCGTCAACAGCGGGCTCGAGTAGAAGCGGGGCTTCTTGCCGAACGCCCCGCCGTAGAACGTAGGGCTCTCCGGGTCGGTGTCCGACACAACAGCCCGCACAGGCGGAGTGTCGTCACTCCGCTGCCCCATGGCGATCACCCGGTTGTACACCCGTTCCCGGGTTGTCTCCTCGCTCAGTTCCAGCAGGGTGCCGTCATCGCCGCAGTTGATGCCCCACACCGCAGGGCCGTCCAGAGTGGGCTGCGGACGGATGACGAACCGCCCCAACGGGTCGCAGAACACCTCAGCGCCAAGCGAATCCGCGATCTTCTCGACGCCATCAGACCAGCGCTCTCGCTCAATCTGGATCTGCGGACACGCCGCCGTACTCCCGGTCTGATCGATCACGACCTGGCCGGGGATGGTCTCCTGGATCAACCGCGTGATCTCCGCGACTTTCGTCGCCGACGTGACGGTCTGCCCCGGCGAATCCAACCGGTCTTCCGCCACCAGGCGCGACAGGTCCGCGGCCGTCAACTCCACCGCGCCATCGTTGGAGCGCTTCGCCGTCTGCACACGTCCGGTGAAAACCGGAATCCACTCCAAGTCGCCCCATGGCAACTGGATCCCGTACTCGATGAAGATCCGAGATGAGATCGGGGAGAAGTGCGAGGCCGGCGCTACCGGCCAAAGCGCCGGTTCGAGCACAAGGCGAGCGGTCCGCCGGACCTGTGATCCCGGATCAACGGACACTACCCCGTCAATCACTGGCACGTCGTACAAGGTCCCCTGGGTCGGGCTCTTGGAGGAGACCCGCACCGCGATGCCATGGCTTACTGGCAGAGTCTGGGTGGCTGCGACGGAGAGGCCCTGCATGTCAGCCTCCCGACACAGCCGGAGCGTCCACCTGTTGCGTCGCCAAAGACCAAACTCGAGCTGGTTCGTTGGCAAGCCAGCGAACCGGACGTTCAACGACGTTGCCGACGCTGAGCCACGTCAACGGATCCCAGCCGTAACTGGCCGGGGTTCGCAGCAGCAACGGCGACCCCGACTGCACAAGGGCCAGCAACTGCGTCCTCTCCGTGAGCGTCTTCGTGTAGAGAATCAGGTCTTGGCTAGGCGCTTGCCGGACTGCCGCCGAGATCACGACTGGATACCGGCGTCCGATAGGGGTCAAGACAGCCTGGTCGAGGGAGTGTTCCCGTTCGGGCTGCTCCGCGACAAGTGGGTTCATTGCCAACTGAACGCTGGTTGGATGTGTGAGCCAGGACAACCCGGACGACACGAGTGTCACGGAGCTGGAGAACAGCGCTGCGAATGCCAGCCAGGGGGTGGTGACCTTGTACGACACCGCCACATCCAAAGGAGCCTCGTAGTCGTAGACGGTCTGCACGGTTGCGGGATCCGGGGACGGGAACGCGCCCCGGACCGGTGTCGCCACGCCGTCCTGGATCCGGTAGACGTTGAGGTATTGGGAAGAAGCCCACGAGATGTCGATCTTCACTCGGCCTTGGGCTGCTTGCGCTGTGGCGGTGACAGTGCCAGTGGTGATGGGGACGATATAGCCGCCTGCCCACGACCTGGCCGCGAGGGCGAAGACGGTCATCTCACCACCCCCAGCAGATGAAATTCAGCTTGATGCTAGTGGTCGTAGCCAGGGAACCGCCGGGGTGATATCCGACGAATTTGAAGCTGGAAAGCGTCGGCTGACACCATGTGAGCGGCCCTGCAAACAGGTTTTCGTCAGCGCTGGTCAAAACTCCAGCTGCATGCTTATTCGGGAACGCTAGCGGCAGGTTGACGGTCCCGAATCCGTCGCCTGCCGTCACAACCTGGGCTGTTCCAACTCGCATCTCGCTGAACGCGAAGCTCGGCATCACAGCGCCATCAGCGGCAGGACCAGCCTGCGTCGGCAGGTAAGCACCCGCCGACGCCTGCCAGCCATTGCCATAGGTCCACTCCTCAATCCGCCCCGCACTGCCATTGAGCACACGCTGACCCACGTAAGGACTGGCCACGCCGTTCTTGTCCGCGATCGCATCCCACGCAGTGGGCGCGTTCGACCACACGGTTCCAACGGACCAAGCTTTCGCCGTGCTCTGCTCGCGCCCACGCATAACGGTAACCGTGGTCGAACCCGACGTGTGGACAGTTACCCACACAACCTCATGCAGACCGGTCGTAGTGTCCATCAAAACCACCGGCACATACGAATCGGTGGACGCGAGCGCGGGCAGCGTGGAGAACTTTGCTTCCGTGATGCTCGTCTGAGACGAGGTGATAGCAGTCGTCAGAGTCCCGAACTGGAAGTCCTTGGGAACCCGGTAAATCTGCGGCATCTCGCACTCCTACCCTCGACGCCCATACGAAATGGATTGGGCAGTCAGCTTGTTCGCCTCGTTGATTTGCCCGCGAATGACGCCCACCAACTCTCCAGTGCTGAGAACGAGAGTGCCTGTGAACTGCCCGCCACTTCCCGACACCTGCACGGTGGTGGAACCTGCAGCAGTTGCCATCCCTCCAGCAGCGAACATCCGCACCAACTGGTAGCCCATGCGGTTCGCTGTGTGCTCCAGGATCGACTGGCTGCGCCTAGACTGGTTGATCGGGATGTAAGCTTCGTCATCGCGGATGCGGTCACCCACCACGCGCCAGGTGTTCGGAGGAACCACTCGGGCCACTCCGCCCGACATAGGCGTCAACTTCGGGTGGACACCACCAGCGGCGTATGCCGCCACCAGAATCCCACCACGAGCCATATCGAACCTGCCGGTACCACCCGGTCGGCGATCCCCCGTGTGGTCGATGCGCTCCTTAATGGTGATTACCTTGGTGGCAGGTCTGGTGGCTTGCGCCACTGCCGAGTTGAACTGGTCCGAGTCCGCATACAGGACGATCTGCTTCTTGTCCTTGATGCGCTCGACCCGGATACCGACTTCCTGCAGCTTGGCTATTGCAGCATCCGACAGCGGAGTCGAAGTGATGATCTTCTTCTCGCCAGGCACAGCCTTCACGTTCGCCTGAAGGAGAAGCAGTTCAATCGTAGTTTGATCCATGCCAGGAGCGTCGATAAGAGTCGAAACCTTGTCGGGGACGAGACCGTATCGATCGGCAAGCTTCTCGGCTTCCTTAGCGCCAATTCCGGCGGCAACCGCCGCGTCGATAAACGTCTTCCTAGCCTCCGCGACTTTGGATCGCGCAGCCTCGGTCGCAGGCCCGATGTTGTTGACGCCACCAGCCATATCGAACGCTTTAGTAGCGGCAGTCGCCATGCTCGTACCAAGGTCATCTGCCAGGCCAATCAGTTCCCGCCCCTTGGGCAGGGTGGCATTAATACCGCCGGTCACGGAATCGACTAGCGACTTGCCGCTAGCAGCAGCCTCATCAGCGGCTTCCTTGAACTTCGACTTGACTCGATCCATAACATCACTGAATCCAGCCATTGCCTTGTCATACGACACCGCATTACCCGTGATCGCATCCAGAGCACGCCGCAGGCCACGGGCACGGTCATCGGCACTCGCAGTGCGATCCGCAAGGGTCTGCATGGCCGACGACAGCGTCTTGCCGGACTCGCTGGCCTCCAACATTCCAGCCTTGCCGCTCCGGATGGCATCATCCAGGTTCTTGCGCTTCTCCTGGGCTACCTTGTATGCATCTCCGAGACCGTCAATCGCTCTCAGTACAGCCTGAGCTGCCTTGGCCTGGTCATTCATGATGACGACGTCGTTGATCCGGCCGTTTTTCGCGCCGCCCGCCGAAGTTGCATACCGCGTGTTGGCATCGATGATGCCCTGGAGCTTGGCCTTCAACTCCTCGGCAGTGCCGCTCTGGCCCACCATCGAATCTGTGATGTCATCGAGGCTAATGCCGAACTTCTTGGCCTCAGTCACCAAGCTCTTATCGGTGTCAGCCAGCTTCTTGTTCGCTGCTTCTCGCGCCGCAGCTGCACGGACATTCGCCGTCAAGAACCCACTGGACTCTTCCAGGGCTGCCGCCAAGGCGTTCACCGACGCGGCATGCTCACGAGTACGAGTCGCAGCCTTCTCCTGGCTCGACGCCAGCAGCGAAAGCCCGACCGTCGCACCGACCAGCGCAAGCCCCCACGGTCCGCCGAACAGCGAAACCAGACCGCCGGCTGCAGCCTTGAGGCCGGTCCCCAATGCTGCGGCAGTACCTGCGGCAGCGCCAGCCACGCTACGAAAAGCGCCCTCGGTCTTGCCTACGGCAGTCGCGACACCGGTCATCTGACCGCTGACACCGGAGGCGGTTTGAACGACCGCAGCCTGATGCGTGACGAACCCCTGGGCCGCGGTCGACGCGTTGCGGAACGACTCCGCCATGCGTCCAAGCACCGGTACCCGGGACTCGAGAGCGGCGAACGCTAGGCCAACGTTGCCGATCTGGCGAGACATGACCTCAGTCGACCCAGTCAACAGCGTCCGCTGAAGTTGGACTTCCTGCCCCATCGCGCGGAACGGAGCCGTGACGCGATCCTGGATGGTGGCACCGAGAGACGCCAGCGGAGACCGGAACGCCGCCAGCAGCCCAAGGGACACAACAGCGGTCTGAACCGGCCCCGGGAGTTGGGCGAACAACCCGAGCAGCGATCCCAGGAGGGACCCGATCGGGACCAGGAGCTTGAACGCTCCCTGCGCGGCGTCCCCTAGAAGACCGAATGCGGACGCAGCGGCCGCGATCGGCCCTCCGCCCTCGCGGGCACTCTGAACCGCGTCAGCGATGCCCTTGGCCACCGGCTTCGCTGCCTTGACGACGCTGTCCAGGGCTGACGTGAAATTATTCCACAACCTGATAGCTACGTTGATGCCGTCGTTGATGACTCCTGCGACAGCCGCCGCTAGGGGGCGGAACACGTCGGTCACCGCTTCGAGTACGACGTCCGCTCGAGACTCGATTGCCTGGGCGAGCGACGGACCGAACAGTTCGCCAGCAGACACGATGTTCTCGATGCCCCTGGCTACGGCGGGACCGTACTTCTCGATCGCCGTGGCAGCACCGCGCACGGCCTTCTCAAGTGGACCGTCGATCGCCTCGAAGATCGAGATTCCGACAGTCTCCAGCTGGGAAAGAAGGCCCTCCCATGCCCCGCCCAACCCCTTGGTTTTGGCGGCTGCAACCTCAGCTGCGCCGCCAGAACGAGTCACCGCGGTGGCCATGTCGTCGAACGACTTGACGCCACTGTTCGCCAACGCGTTGACCGCGGATAGCGCTTCGTTCCCGAACGCGTCGGCCGCAGCCTGCTGGAACGTCGAGTCCGTCAGCTTACCCTTGGCCTTCGCCAACTGCTCCACAATAGACCGGAGGCCGACGAACTTGCCCTGGGAATCGAAGGCAACGACACCTAGGGTCTTCAACCCGGACGCGGCGTTCTTCGACGGGGAGGCAAGCGAGGCAAGCATCGACCGCAACGAAGTGCCAGCCTGCTCGCTCTGGATGCCGTTGTTGGACAGCAGGCCGATGGCCGTGGCGGTCTGCTCGATCGGAACCCGAAGGCTCCTGGCGACCGGGCCGACATACTTCAGCGAGTTGGCCATGTCCAAAATGGACCCGGCGCTGGCGTTCGCAGTGTTAGCCAGGATGTCCGCGACCCGGCCAGCCTCACTCGCGCTCAACCCGAACTGGTTCAAAGCCGCGCTCTGGATCTCGGCCGCCTGGGCGGCATCAACCTGCGCAGCGGCAGCCAGCTGCAACGTGCCCTTGGCGGCCTCCATCGACTGCTGAACGTTCAGCCCGCCCTTGGACAGCTCGACCATCGCCGCCGCAGCGTCAGCCGCCGACGTAGCAGGCAAAGTCATGTCCGCGCCGAGCTTCTTCGCGACCTGACCGACCTGGGTCATCTGGATCGCGGTCGCACCGGTCACAGCCTGGAGTTCGTTCAGGTTTCCCTGGTACTCCACACCGGTCTTGATGATGCTGCGAAGCCCTACAGCAGCCAAGGCGGTGCCGCCGGCGATGGCGAGACCGATTCCCCTGCCGATGGTGGATGCGATGCCCGCGGCGGGACCGAGCGCAGACTTCAGTTTGCCGGGGAAGTCCCTGGCGTCTGGCTCGATCCTGATGTCGATCTTGCCACCGGGCATCGTGCACCCCCGGTCCTATTCAGTTATGCGATACCGATCATGCGGTTCCACTGCATCAACAGATCCATCGGATCCGCTTCGCCGATCTTCAACTTTGGTGGAACCTTGTAGCGCTCCGCCAGCTGCTTGAACTCGGCGATCTGACTGTCCTGCAACGAAGGCGGCCGATGAGCCACGGGAGGGATCAGCGGTGACTCCGGGGGCTTGATCCCGGCTCGCTTCGCTCGTTGCTGCTCGGCCTTGATGTCCGGGTCATCCGGGTCTGTGATCCGATCCATCCAAATGGTCTGGATGTACCAGTTCGCCAGGTCGAACAGGCGAGCAGTGTTCTCCTCGTGGAGTCCCCAGTCAGCGCAGTCCCCCATCTCCTGACGGGCGAACGCCGAACCTGGGGGGAGTTTTTGGATGCGCGCCACCAGATCCACGGCAGGCATGGTGACGAACGCATCGCGAAGATCACGCTGGTAGTAGCGTTCAAAATCGGCGGAGAGGGCGTCCCATCCGGTCGTGAGGACCAGAGCTAGGACGCCGAGGATTCCCCCTCGCCCACGCTGCCCTCGTCCGCGTCTTCAGGAACGCCGCGGATGACCCCGGCGGAAGTCATGATCTTCCGTACGACAAGGGTCATGTGCGCTTGCGGCAGGTCAGCGAGCGCCGTGTTCAAGCGCTCGGCGTCGTCGGCCCCGACGAGGAGCGTCAACGCTTCAACGTCCTTGCCTTCGCCCGTGAGGGAGAAGTACTCGGTGATCTCAGCGCCAGTCAGATCGGTTCGGACCTGATAGGTGTGTCCACCTAGGACGGTAGGAACAGGCTTGAGGAGACGCTTAGCGAGCAACGCATCCAGATCGATGACGTTGGATACGTTGCCCGTCTTACGCCTCGTGTTACGGGTGCCCTGCATGGTGTGCTCCTAGATCAGGCGAGCGGGTTCCAGTTGCTGTACGGGGTGAGAGCCTGGCCGCCACCAGACGGGGCGAGGATCGTGATCTCGAACTCCCAGCCGTCCAGGTCTTCGTCGTTCTTGACCAGCTCCGGCTCTGCGGCCAGCTTGGCCCGAGGTGCCCAGTAGGCCATCTTCTTCAGGCTGTCGCTGGACTTCAGCTGCAGCAGGAGCGAGAACTCCTCGCCCGAACCCTTGGTCCACTTCCAGATACCGGAACCGCCAGCGGTCTCTGCGATCGAGCCGCCCTTCAGCTCGGTCAGCACAGCAGCCTTGGACATCTGCGAAACACGGAATTTGATGGTCTGCGTGGTCTGGCCATCGAACTCGAAGAACGCCGCGCCAGACTCGTTGTTCCAGACGTCGAAGGTCTTCTTGTCCTGCGACGGGGTGATGGTGAACCCGGCCTTCACAGCGCCGTACGCTTCCAGTGAAGCGGGTGCGGCAGCGAACGGGTCGGTCGGGGCGGTCAGGTTGGCGGCACCGCGAAAAGCGTCACCGTCAACCCAGAGGACAGCTTCTGCGCTGTCTGCGTAGATGGACATGCAGCCTCCTGCACTCGTACCCGCGAACGAGGCGGGTTGCTGGTTGGAAGGTCTTAGTGCCCTGCATGGGCGGATTGACGAATCGTTCGTCAATGGGTGTGCCCCGCCCGCCATGCAGGGCGGCTGGAGGGCGGGGCACGTCTAAGCGGTCTGTAGCCGCAGTTCGACTCGCACCACAGCCCAGTACAGGGGGGTGTCGGAGCCTCGAGAAACATCAGGTTCAGGAGGAGTGACGTCGAGAACACGAATCGAGTAGGTAACCGAGCCGTCGCTGTCGGTGTATGTGTTGCAACGAGACCGGCCGATGACCCTGTTGGCGAGCATGGCCATGCGCCACGTCACCGTCTCTGGATCCTCCGCGCCTGGCGCGCACCAGGACTCGATGTGCAACAGCGGCGACAACGTCCACCCTCGATCATCAAGAGCGATGCCTCCCGCACCACGCACCCTGTAGCAGGGTTGGGTCATGTCTGCAGGTAGCCGAGTGGAGATCCGGCCCCCGCAGGCAGCAGTGACGTCCGGGTCAGCCAGCAGAAGCGCGCGGACCGCCGCAGTCGGTAGAGGGGTGGTCATCACCGTCTCCCCGGCTGGATACCGCTGTATCGGCCGCGGCGACGAGCAGCGTCGGTGAGCACGGCATGCGCTGGCGTGTCGCTGGTCCCGTACTCCTTGAAGCCGGAAGTGGGGTCATTGTCGACGACTTGCACCGTAGTACCGGACACCTCTACCCCGATACCGTTGCGATACTCGCCAGTCAGCACAGGGGCGGCAGCTCTGGCTTCTGCGGCGATCTCGTTCGCGACCTGGGTACGTTCGTCCACAGTGGCCTGCACTGCTTCACGGATAGCCTGAGCGTTGAAGATGGTGATCCTGGCGGCCATGTCACACCCCCAGATCCGACACGAACCTCAAGGCAGCTGCACGGAACTTCGGCGCATGCGCTGGCCGGTCGGCAGGATCCCCGACCACCCGAAGCACACGCCCCGACTCGTCCGTGACAGTCGAGTCACGCGTCAGGACTGTTCCCCGAGGAACCAGCATCGTCCACAGGACGACCGCGGTTCGTTGATCCGCGTTCAGTTCGAACTGAGACCCCAATTCGGCCGGTGGCCGCTGCGCCAGATACGCCCGAACCTGCTTCTCTACCAGCGCCCCCGGCACCTCGTTCCCCGTCTTGGGGTCCACCGTCGAGAGACTCGGAGTCGTGATCGTTACGAGTTGAGTCATCCTTGTGGGGCGCATCAGTCACCTCCACAAGCGAACCGTTCTTCAGACCGTCCACAACGAACCGGGACGTGCGGGACGTGTAGTGCACCGCGCCGTCCTGGTCACGGACCTTCACCACGATGTTCATGCTCACCTCGGGACAATCGAGAAGGCTCGGCCGCTCTGCGGAGGCCGCAACAGGGCTTCCTCGTCGTCGGTGAGAGCCAAGCCGTTAGCTGCTTCAGGGGACAGCGTGTACGAGTACTCGGGGTGCTGCTCGGACAACAGTCCGATGCCGGACATGCGGCGCATCACAACCTGAGTGATCACCATGACGACGGTGTCCCGATCAAGGGACCCGTCCGCGAGGTTGGCGTCCACAGTGGGCACTCGGCGACGGACCACCGCGGAGGCGTCCCGCAGAAACGCGTTCACCTGAGCGGTTAGCTTGTCGTCGAACTCTTCGCCAAGTCGAATCTGGACTTCGGAGAAGTCAGCTAGAGGAGTCACGGTCACTCCTCGATGACGCCGACCGCGACACAGGCCGCGATGATGTCGTCTCGGGTAGCCTGCTTCGGAACCGTCACCTGGTGGTAAGCGGCGAAGTTCCGCCACGCGTCTTTGGACGCACCCGGTCCACCCCTCGGCGGTTCCGCAACCGCCTCTCGGCTGTCGACTTCAACCGCTGGGGTTGGAGCCTCTGCCCACACGTCAGGGTTGGTGATCTTGGCTACTGCCCACGAGGGGACATCCGAGGCAGGGCCAAACACGAGGGTTTGGCCCTGCTCGTCTGCGAGGTGGACGTAGGTTCTCAACTGAGGCACTGCGCCACCTCCACGATCACGCGACGTCAGCGACGAACGACAGGTTCGGGTCAGCCAGCAGCGGAATGCCGATCGCCGAGCCCATGGTGTAGACCCTGATGGGGGTCTGCTTCTGCTTGAACGCAGCCACCACGACACCCGGGTGCTCGCCATCTGCGATGCCGTACTCCGGTTCCTGGGACTCGAGCGTGGTGCCCCACAGGGTCGCGCCGAGTTCCACGCCGTTCGGCGGGAGGAACAGCAGCTTGTCGTCGTCGATGATTCGACGGGACGCGCCGTTGACGTCGATCGCTCGGACGTCGTACTTCTCCACCTGCGGCAGGTCGAAGTCAATCAACAGCGCGTTCAGGTCGGCGAGCTTGACCTGGGACACGGTGCTACCCACCGGGAGCAGGTGTGACCGAATCTCTGCGTTACGCAGCATCAGGCTCACCACTCGTGTGGAGGTCTGCAGCACTCCGGGAGTCTGGCCGTTGGTGTCGACGTAGGTGTCACGCCAGGACTGCAGGTCCGACAGCGGCTTCGCGTTGGTGAGGTCGGTCCACAGCGTGGCGGGGGCCACCGAGTGGGCCGCCGTGCGTCCGAAGTCCACCTCGGCCATAACGCCGTCTTCAGCGAGAGTGACCTTGCCTTCCACGAGGGCCTGGCCGCGGGCGAACTCGAAGCGCGTGTCGATCGCTCGAGCGATCCGGGCTGCATCCCGAAGAAGCAGATTCCGGATCTCCTCGCCAGCGCTTCGCAGCCGCAGCGAGTCGTACTCGCCGAGGATGTACTGCTGAGCGATCGCCGGCAGCTCGCCAGTCTTGCGAGCGATGCCCTCACGCTTGCCGAACTTCGGCTCAGCGTCGTAGGCGCGGAACGAAGCAGCAGCCGCAAGGCCGCCGTTGTTGACGGTCCAGCGGTACACCAGGTCGTCGACCTGGCGGTGCGGGAGGCGGTCCACAAGCCGGAACTGGTTCTCCGGACGATCCGCCAGCGCGGCACGCGCATACCCGGTCAGTTCCGCCGGGGTGATGTACTCGGAGTAGATGTCAGCCATTGGTACACCCCCCTCAGTAGAAGATGATCCGGCCAGCCACGTCAGCGCGGCCAGCAGCGTCAACAGGAACAGGAAGCTTGGCGTTGACCACCTTGCAGTGGTCGAACATGGCTCCAACAACATCCACCGAAGTGGACGACGGGGCACCGACCGAGAACGCGAGGAACCCCGCGAGGCTTTCGGTGCCGTCATTGGCCGCGGGGTTCGCGCCGCCGGCAGTGGTGGTGCCGATGGTCACCCCAGGGGTGGTGCCGCCAGTCAGGCCAGCGCCAGAGGCGGTCATCGCAGCCACGTCAGTGCCGCCGAGGACGCCCTTGAAGGTCACCGCGAACGCGCTGCCGGGGCCGGGGCCACCGGTCACCGTGACGTCGTTGTCGCCCACGTTCGACAGGGCCTGCAGGGCGGACTGGACCTGTGCAGCAGTCGCGTTGTACGGAATCGCCGCGGTGGTCTGGCCACTCCAGGTCAGGGTGAACGTGCCGCCAGTCGGGGAGCCGGTGATAGTCACCGACTGAACCTCGTTGGTCTGGCCAGCGTAGGGCCCGTACTTGCCGGTCGCAGTGATGCGGCCGAGAGCAATGCCGGACTTGAAGAAGCCGTCCGGGTAGTGAACCGACGGGGTGAACGCGGAGGTGTCGAGCGTGACGCTCACGGCCTCCCCGGTCCCGTGGCGCGAGGCAAGCCAGGACGGGTCGTCCACGTTGAATGCCTCGGTCCTCTGGGTGAGGTCCATGGGTTGTCCCTTTCAGGGCTTAGGTTTTCTTGGGGTTGCGCTCTTGATAGAGACGCCGTCCCGCCTCGACATCCGGCTTGGAGGTTGTCGCGGGCGGAGTTCCCTGCCCGGGGTTCGCGGCGAACGCGGGAAGCTTCTGCGCTTCCGTGTTCGCCTTCACAAGCGTGGCGATCTTGGCGGCCTGGGACTCGAGCGTGTCCACATCGGAACCAGTCAGAAGGTCCATGTAGTCGGCTGGGATGGAGTGCTTCGCAGCGATCTCGTAGCGCCGAAGCTTGGCCTCGGCGCTGCTGCTTGCCTGCTCCAACTCGGCGAGACGGCTCTGCGCCTTCTCCAGCTCCGACTTGTCCTTGTCCTCGATCTCCTTCAGCCGGTCCTCGAGTTCCTTGGCTCGCTTCTCGGCTTCCTTGGCTCGCTTGCGTTCCGCGTCCAGCGCGGCCTTACCAGCGTCGCCAAGAGGCTCGTTGGCAGGCGGTGCGGGATCGGCTGGCGGAGTCGGCTGCGGGTCGCCCGCGCCATTGCCGCCAAGAACCGGCCACCAGATCTTTCCGTCCTTGCCAACGCCGATGGCCTGAAGAGGCTTGCCGGTGACGGGGTCATGGAGAGTCGGGTGGGTGGGCAGGATGGTGTTCCGCATCGCGCGGTCCTCCATGAGTCAGCTGTGGCACATCGCGTGTCACAGCACGTACGCGTAGCGCCGGAGCCGTCGCAGCACCTCGGCGCGGTCCCAACCCTCTTGTTCAGCGAGTTGGAAGATTTGGTCCGGCATCAGCCGGAGAGTGTTGCGTTCCAAGGGATTCGTTCGGTCTCGCCGTCGCAGCGAGCCGTCCTCCTGGACGATGTAGCGGCCGAACAGGCCGCGTTGCGTGACACCCTCAAGGGTGATGCTCAGTTCACGTCCCCAAGACGTAACCGTCTGCATTCCCTTGCTGGCGTTCACGATTTGGTTCATCGACGAGTCCTTCACCCCGCCAAGCCGGATCGCTTCCGCCCCTGACTTGGTGAAGATCCGATCCTGTTCCTCACGGGACAGCGACTTGAAGTAGCGAGAAGGACGCGTTGTCCAGTCCCCGGTGTCCTCGGTCTGTGGAATGTGGCGGCAGTCGCATCGCTTGTGGCGCTTGAACGCCACCGACGCCCTGTACTCACGTCCGGCCAAGATGGCGCACCTAGCGCACGACGGCGGCCGTAGCATCCGCACATACCGTGTAACCGAAGGTCGGGCGAACATCGCACTGTGGACGGCAGACCGCCCAGTGTCCTGCATGCCGCCCATCAAGATCGCCGTCGTCACATGCTCGACACGCTGACGAGTCGATGCTGCTGACAGACGCTCCTGTGTGGCCTCTCGGTACACGGAGTTTCCCGCGAACACTAAGAACGACAACAGCGAACCGCCACCATCAGTGAAATCTGCGAACCCCTCCGGGTTGACCTCAGTCTCCCCAGAAGGATCCGCTCCCTGCGCCTCAAGGACATCGGTGACATAGTCATCGGCAAGAGCAGCCGCAGCCACCTGCAGCACAAGAAGGCGTTCAGCAACCGCCGCGACCGAGTCCCGCCACGTTGCCGGATCCGAGACGCCACGCCGCAGGGCTTCTGAGAGGAGCCCCAGGGCGGAGTTCAACAGATCGGCTTGGTTCCGGACGTGAGCGTCAGCTACCCGCGCTACCGCCGCCGGCAGAGGCATCGCTGCCTCCCGTCACATCCAGGTTGCGGATCGCGTCAGCAGCGGCCCGGACAGCTCCGCCAGCAGCAGTACGGCCCGCCATACGCCTTCGCTGTGCCTGGCTGTAGCCGGAGTCTTCCTGGGCCTGCTCGGCGTCGATGTAGCCCGCCTGGAAGGCCTTCACCGCAGCATCAGTCATCGCTGCACGAGTGGGCGTAGAAGCATCACGCCACACGGTCTCCAACCGGTTCGCCTCAGCCGGGTCACGGCCCACCACCGCGAGCGCCAGGCGCATGACCTTCTCCCACGAACCCCCGAAGGCGCGCTGACGGCGTTCTGCCCTCTTCACCAGACGCGCCTCAGATGAGCGGATCGCATCAGCGGAAGCCGGGTTGTCGCTCGCATAGCCCATGTAGTGCGGAGGCAGACCGTAGAGCGACGCTGCCAAGGAAGCGAGCTGCTTGATGGACTCGTGGAAGTTTCTGAGGTCCGAAGCGGCGAACTGGCCAAGCTTCACTTCATGGCCGTCCGTAGGGTCTTCCGGTCCAGGTACGGCCCAAACAGGGCCTGTCGCGATCTCCCAAGGGGAAAGCTGCTTCCCGTCCTTGTCGACGAAATCGGACTTCGACACCCCCACGGCCCAGCGTCGACCGACTGAATGGTGCTCGATCCCCGCCATCATGTTCGTTGCTGTCTGATTCACCGCATCTGCCAACGGGATGATCGAGTCCAGCTCTGATCGACCAACCCCGCGGATTGGGCGGTTGGTCAACTTCACCGCAGGAACCAACGGGCTCGTCTGATGACGCTCAAGAGCCTTCGCCCAAGTCTGCCCCTTGGAGCTAACGGGCTTCCCGTTCTCGAACTCGATCACACGGCCAGGAACAAGGAGGACAGCACGGTTCTCGCTCTTTGCCTCCTGGTCCTCCTTGTAGACCTTCAGCAGAGCGATGATCTTCCGGGTCCGCGGATCAATCTCAACCGCGACCTCCTCCGGGTACTCCACCGTAATCAACGGCGAGCCGCCCTCGCCAGGACCGACCATCACGTACGACTCGCTAGTCACCAGCGACGTAATGTGCCCCTGCGTGGACTCCTCATCAAGATCGTTGTCCTGCCAGAACGCAGTCAGCTCGTCGTCGATGTCGTCACCAAGGCGGAAGCCTTCAACATCAAGACGTTCCTCAAGGCTGTCCACCACCAGCGCCGGCCAGTTCACCCGGCACGCGGGGAACCGATCCTCCTGCTCAGCAAGGATCTTCGCGACATAGGTCAACGGCTGCTCGCCGTTGTAGTACTGCCACTTCAGCTTGAGGTCGTCCAACTTGCCCCGGCGACGCGCGTTCAGGCGAGCGAACCACTGCTCGTCGGAGAGATCCGACAGCTTCACGCCCCACCTCCTAACGCATCACAACGACCTGTCGACGGGACGTGTTGTTCGTAGCCCCGCCAGCGACCGCATCGCATCGGGCTTCATGGGCGAGGACAGTGCACATCCCCAGGTCAATCTTCTGGTTCGGGCTCGGCTTGCCGAGGATGTAGCGCTCCGCAGGCCGGGCAACACGGCGCGCATTGTTGATATGCAACGCAGTCACCGGGCACCCGTCATGCGTGATCAAGCTGGACAGGTCGATCACGAACCGCTGCAACGCGGCGTGCATCTGCGTAATGCGGTTCGTTTCCCACACCACAACGCGCTTCTCGCCATACTGCAGCTGCCAAGCCTCAATCTCTGACTGCCACTCCCGTGGGTCACAGTAGGCGCGCACGACCCTGTACCGGCGCTGGATCTCGTCCATCGCCGCGTGGACCTCGCCGCGGGGAATCTTGTGTCCGTACTGCGCCGGATCCCAGATGGTCGGCTGACCGCCATTGAACGCCGGAGTGAAGCTGTACCCATCCAGAGTCTCCGCCCGGAACCCCGTCCAGTCCTCCGAGTCGCTACCGTCGAACCCTAGACAGATCTTCGTTCCGTCTGGAACGTCGCGAGGCGACATCTTCAGCGCCCACTTGCCGTCGTCGAGCCACGTCGAGATACCCGAAGCGATCTTGTTCCCAAAAAACCGCTCCGCCTGAGCAACCTCGCCCTTCTCCAGCAGTTCCAGGATCTCAGCCTCAATGCGGTCCCGATCGATCCACCAAGAGTCGCCGTAGGCTTTCCTCAGCCACCGCCGGCGCTCAACCTTGTTCTTCATCGACAACCCCGGCGGAGCCGGAGTGTGGTCCTTGTAGATGTCCGGCAGCCGGGACTCGCCGGTCTGCTGCGCAACGCTGTCCTCAGTCGGATCCCACGCGTTCGTAGTCTCGATCGTCCGGCCGCCCATACCCGACGCGCCGCGACGCTGCGCATCCGCGAGTTGATGCCCCCGGTTCGACTTGACCCACAGCTGCGTCTCGTCCTGCAGCACAAAAGTGACGGGCTGGCCCAGACGGGACCTCGCGTTACTGGACACCGGCTCGATCTGACCGCCACCCGGAAGGTTGATCCGAGTCTCACCAGTGTCCGGGATCAGATCAGCCAGCGGGCCAAGCTCGATCATCGGCACCAGGTGCCGGTACACGTTCGCTGTCTGGTCGTCTGCGGTCGCGGTAATCTGGATCAGCGGCGTCGACCATGGCCGGCCGACAGGTTCCCCCGTGGCATCCCAGCCCGCGAAGAGAACCGGGCCCGCAGCCTCAGCGCAGATGATCGCCGCCGAGAACGGGCCCTTCCCCCACTTCTGCGGGCGCACCAACTGACTTCTGCGGTACATCCAGGCCATCGCGCGTCGGCCGGGGTCAGCGTCTACTCTAAGGCGATAGTGGAAGACCAGGAACCGCCACATCTCGTCAGTCAGCTTGTACGGCTCGCCACGGTGGTCACCATCTGCAACTACGCAGTGCTCTTCGATCCACTCGCCGACAGCCCACCCAAGCGACGGGAAATCCCCGTTATGCTCCGGTCCCCTCCACGGCATCGTCCGCCACCACCTTCAGGCGAGAACGAGCCTTACTCGAGGACTGCGAACGAACCTCCTGGCGCTTCTCGGCGACCTCGTCAGAGACGATGTCCCACTGCAACCGCAGCAACGACATCGGAGTCAGGCCAAGCCGGTCCGAGAGTTGACGAGCTTCCTTGGCGGCATCGATGTCGCCCCACTCGGCGAGCACCTTCCACCTCACGTACTGGGCAACCTCGCGGGTCCACCGAAGCCGCTCCCAAGCAACCGCCTGCGGAGTACGCCACAACTCGAGCCACAGCGTCAGCTCAGCCTGCTCAACGGTCTGGGCCTTCGTGTCCAAGAAGACCAACTGCTCGAGAGCCTTGTTCAGCTTCCGTCGATCCGCCGCTTCAAGGGGCTCCTGCTCCTTCAAGTCGTCCACAGTCGACTGGGCGATCTGGAGCTGAGTCATCAGGGTCAGGTTCTTCGGAAGAGGCCAGTCCGGCGCGGGACCCTTACGGCCTTCGGCGGGCAAGCGTTCCCGCGCTGTTCGAGCATTGCGCCGGCGCGCGTTGGGGTTTGGTGGAGGACCCGAGTTGATCGGCATGGCACTTCACCACCAACCAAAGATCAAGTTTGTGAACTAGGAACTCCAGAACCCGTACGCAGCTGCAGCGCCTTTGCCCGCGGCGGGGAACGTGATCCGGGGGGAGGGGTACCCCCCTGGGTGGATCTTGTAAAGAGTTGATCAAGTCTGATGTTGATCAAGCGGGTTGGCGACTGAATCATCCAGTCACTTGATCAGCTACACCTACGAGGTGAAGACCCGCCAGTGTGAGCCGAGGCCAGCCTTAGTGCAGGTGGGGCATATGCCTCGCCCGTCCTTGAGGACACAAGGCTGACCGTCGTATGTACGCCACTGATGACCGCCGTAGGCAACACCGCACAGGTGGCACGGCAGCCAGAAGTATCCGAACAGGAAGGCGTACGCTCGGTGAAACCACCTCATGCCTGCGTCTCCTTCTGTTCCCTGCCGTCCAGACTGTGGTGCACAGTCACCCAGACAGTGCTGCCGTCATCACCTACCACGCTCTGGTCACGTGGCCCGCACACACACTCACCAACCTCAGTGACCGTGTGCTCCACTAGATCCCCTCGGGGTACCACGTGGTAGGTCATCCCTGGCCTGCCTTG
Source organism: Crossiella sp. CA-258035 (assembly GCF_030064675.1). Taxonomy (GTDB): domain Bacteria; phylum Actinomycetota; class Actinomycetes; order Mycobacteriales; family Pseudonocardiaceae; genus Crossiella. The sequence continues at coordinate 1,645,840 of NZ_CP116413.1, read as the reverse complement.
CCCTTAACCTTCTTCGGGTAGGTCATACCTTCTGCGATGACGTAGGACATACGGTCAACCCACCGCTCAGTGCCCATGTCGAGAATCCCGCGAACCGCCTGACGCAGGTCGCTGGACACCGAGGGAGAAAACTCCAGTGGGAGCATCGCATCCTGGACTAGGTCGGCGTGGGTGAGGTGCAGCATCTCGTGCACCAGAGTGTTGACCTTCTCTGATTTCGGCAGACTGTCCCACCTTTTGCACACGCGCAACGTTGCGGCATATCGGCCCGGGACGGAGGCAATCGACGCGTCGGTGCCCTCATCGCTAGGTTCGTCACTCAACACCAACTCGTAGGACGGCATCCCCAAACGCTGCAGCACCTCGACACAGAACGCCAAGATCCTGTCCTGCTCTTTGCTGCTGATGTGCCCCATGCTCACCTCACGGATCTTCGACAGGGACACCGGCACGTGCGGTGCCTTCAACAGCGGGGACGCCTGCTTCAACGACTGAAGCGGTTGGGTGGCCGGGCGTTGCGATCAGCAAGGCAACAGGGGTACCCGCGCTCACCCCGGCCACCAGGGTTGTTTCACCCGTGTTCGGAGGCCATGTGACGAACCGGAGCCCAGTGCCGGCGGCGCTGAGCAACAAGATCCCGGGGCGGGAACTGCTGCGGGCTGGTTGACCAACCGAGTAGGCAGCCAACCCCAACGACGCCACCGTGGTCTGTGCTCTCCACCCTGAACCCGCAAGAGGAGCAGTGATCCCCCCCGCTGCTACCGCAGAACCCGCGACATGGCGAACCCCGGTCGCAGAGGCTCCCAGTGTCAGCATGGCTACAGCGTCGCCACCCACCACAGCGCCAGACTCCGCGAGAGCCGACAGGGACACCACGGCCGGGACAGAACCCGCTGACGTCTTGACCCCGGTCGCACCGGCAGCCACGAACAGCGGGGCTAACGTCAGACCCGCAGTGTGTCGGACACCAATCGCGGATGCCCCGAGGCTCAGCAGTGCCGATGCAGCGCCTTGGGCAGCACCCTCAGCGTGAGCCAATCCAGCCACCACTAAAGCTGCTGTAGCCGCGGCAGAGACATGCCGAAGACCGGTGCGGCTCGCAGCCACGTTGACCACTGCTGCCGCGTCACTGGCAGCTGAGTGGACACCAGTCCGGTTTGTAGTGAGTTCTAGTGCTGCCAGCACAGGCCCGGTGGCGCTCTTCTCCGTCACCTCGTCGGCAAGCAGCACAAGCGCAGCGGTCCGCGCGCTGGTAGTTGCCCTGACTCCCAAGCGCGCCGCCAAGAGACCAAGCACGGCGAGAGCCGCGGCCGCGGAAGCGCGAGCTGAGTCTTCCTCGGTGGTCAGGCTCAGGTTTCCGACTGCTCCACCTGTGGAGCTACGGGCAACCGTGCGGGCTGTTCCCAGCGTAACGGGAGCAATGCTGCCCCCGCTCGTAGCTTTAGCGGCTGCCTCGTTGCTGTCCAGGCCGAGGTCGGCAGTGACCGCAGCCGCCGTGGATCGTGAGGAAGACCTCGCAGTATCCAAGGACACGGCCGCAGTCCGCGCCACCGCCACAGCTTTGACCGTTGACCGTGACACAGAGAGGCTGACCGGCGCACTCACGTTGACCATGGTTGTCCTGGTGCCCACAGCGGAAGCTGTGACCGTCAAGCCAGCAGTGCGGGTGACCGTCGTTGCCCGGGTCGTGGTGCGTGAAGCACCCAGGGTCGCAGCCGCAGTTCGGGTTCCGTTGACACGTTTCGTGCCTGCCCGAGTCGCGACCAGGGTTGTGGTCCCGGTAGCCGACCCAGTCGGGGACGCTGCAGGTGCGATCGCGAGCGAGACGGCTTGCCAGCCGTTCCCGCCTGAGGTGGCCGTGGCCGTTCGGGTCCCGGTCGCTCCCGAGGCAGCCAAATCCTGAGCCGCAACGGAAGCGAACTGCCAGCCCGACCAGGCATCGCGCAGCTCGGTCATCCCGGCCGGTGGGGTATAGCTCGCAGTGGCCCCAGCGCCGCATGACCAACCGCACAGCAGCAGAGTATTGGCAACCGTGGGACTGATCGAGGCGGCGACCTGTGCCGTTTGGCCTGCGGTGGTTGAGCTAGCCCACGTGGGAGTGACGTTGATCGGGGTCGAGGTAGCCTGCCCGGTGACGCACACCAGGATGACGACCGCTGAGGTGTTGGTTCCAGCGCCGAACGTGTAGCTCGAGCCTTCTGAACCACCAGCGGTCTTGGTGAAGACCTTGGCGCGGCCGACGTTGGTGACTGAACTGGTAGTGCCTGACTGGGTCCATCCCGCGGGGGCGGTCAGGTTAGATGCGGTGGCGTCACCGTCACAGAACACCATAGCCACCAAGAGATCACCGGACGCTGTGCCGGTAGGTTTGGTGGCGGAGACTGAGGTGACTGCGTCCCCGGTGACGACCGTGTGGGATCGGACTGTGACTGCCACCGAGAACCTCCGATCAGGAGGCGGTCAGCGTGGGCGTGAGACCGTAGGTGCCGGCGGAACCGAACGTCTCAGAGGCAGGCAGCGTGCCGCTGTAGTAGAACGTGCCGGACGTGGATGCCGACCAGATGCCCCAGTGAGTGATGGTGGTTCCGGCGGGAACGTTGATGACTGCCTGCGAACCCACCCGTGAGCCGGATGCGGCTGCCCCCCACGTGGTCTGCACTCTTGCGTAGGAACCGCCCGTGACCTCAGCGGTGCCCGTGGTGCCAGGGTCTGCGGTGTGCAGCGAAATCCAGGTCGCGCCGCCAGCGACCCCGTTGACCGCGGCGTTTTTCGCGGTATCAGTGAAGGGCATGACGACTCCTAGCGTGTGACTTCAGGTGTGACGGTGACGTGGCCCTCGACGAGGCGGATCACCTTGGAATCAGGTGAAGTGAGTTCAACGTCGTAGACACCGTTACGCCACGCCCACGCCGATGATGTGGTGGGGAGGACGGTGAGAACGACGTTGGATCCCTCAAGATTGATGCTGATGTTGTGCAGCACCTCGGGGGACTCGTGGAAAGCCCTGACTTGGCCAGCTGCGTTCCACCCCGTGAGGTTCTGCGGTGTGCCGTTCGGGGCCAGGACAGGGATCGACACTGTCCACGTTGTGCCCTGGGGGATGGTGATGTCGTAGCGCATCAGCACCCCCTCGCCGCTTTCCTCGAGTTGCAGGACCGGCACAGAACTTGGAGTGGCCCTGCGGGGTGACCTCCGAGGGCCACGGGGATGATGTGGTCCGCGGTCAGGTCTGCTGCTGCATGTGGCTCGACCTCGTAGCCGGGACACCAATCGCCATGTCGGCGTCGATGTTCCGCGACGACAGCCGCGCGACGTTTCCTCTCCGCGTGGGTACGAGACATTTTCGTCGGCACGGTGCGGTGCTGTTGTCGGCTGCGGGCCCGTTCATGGGCGAGGCAGCGCCCGTTTCGGACCGTCCACTCCGGACAGCCCGGTTCGGCGCACACGCCGGCCATCAGGATGGCATGGAGTAGGCAGCTAGCTTCACGGTCGAGGCGGACGCGGTGACGATCGTGTTCTGCCCGTAGATAGCGGGCGGGCCCAGGACGATCACGTGGACCTTGTTGGCGGGGATGGTGTGGGTCACCGGGGTAACCGTCTGCTGGTCCACGTTCCTCTCGACCGCTACAGATACCGTGGCCGACGTGCCAGCGGTGTTCTGGGCGATGATGAACGTGCGCCCGCCGTTGGCCACAGAGTTGCCGTTGGTGTTGTCAGCAGCGACACCGGTGTCAGCAGCAGTGACGTTCAGGCCGGTCTTGTGACCGAGGTTGGTGACTGGAAGGGCAGTAGCGGGCATGACACGCTCCGTATGTAACGCTGCCTTGATCAGGCGCGATGATTGAGGGAAGAGCCTAGGAGGCACCATGTACCGAGCACTGGTTGGCGGCGGCCTGGCCCTGTTAGTTCTGGGGCTGTTCCTCGGGATCATGCTGCCCGAGTCGATCCCCGGCAGCGGAACTGCGATCCCGTGTGGCACTCCGTGGAACCCGAGCTACGCCGCGGCGGACGACGAAGCTATCGTCGACCGCCTGACCAACGGGGTACAGGGCGCAAGCGACTATCGGGCCGAGTGCCGGGATGCGTTTGGTTCGCGCAGTTCCGTCGCAATCATGATCACGATTCTGGGTGGCATCGGCTTGGCTGCTGCCGCGGTAGTCCGTCACCAGTCAGCGGCCGGCGATCAGTCGAAGAGCGAGATCGGGAACGAACTGCCCTGATTGGGTACCGACGCCGACACCACAGTTCCCGTCGGACTCCCCGGGGTGTTTGATCCACAGGTGTGCGTCCGCGCCTGAACCTGGTCGGATCAGCGGTGTCTGGCCGAGTTTCCGCCTGGGCGGGTTGCACCACGTTCCCGCCGCATCCGGGCCGTTGCCGTTGCGGCTCGTGTCGATCACGTAGCCGACATCGTCAAGACCGAAGCGCTTCAGTTCGGCCTTGATGCCCTCTGCATGCCGGACGCAGGTGTCGGTGGTGTTGAAGTTGGACACGTTGACCGCGACCCCGCGGGCACCTGCCACACCGGAACGCGCCAGCCATGGAGCTAGCACGACAGGCGAAGTCCAACCCCCATCCCCGCCGTCCAGGTAGACGTAGGTGTTCGGTGCGTGCCGGGTGAGCGTGTGTACCGCATGGGAGAGCATCGCGCACCGGTCCGCCCGCCGCGCCTCCGTTAACGCGGGCATGTGGATCAGCGTGTCCGGCTCTAGAATCACCACGCAGGGTTTCGGGCCGATGACCTTGGCGAGCTTGGTAGCCCACTGCATGTACGCCTCAACACTGCCCAACCCCCCGGCGGAGTGCTGGCCAACGTCCCGGAACGGAATCGCATAGGCCACCAGGACCGGTAGGAGTTGCTGTCTGGCTGCGTCGCTGAGGTACCCGCCGACCCAACTGGGGTCACCGGGGCCGATCCACTTCGCCATCGGCTTCATGGCGATCTGGGACTTGATCAGCCACCGGTCCGGTGTGACAGGTTGAGAGTTCACCCACCGCCACGCCCGAGAGTCTGGGTCCACGTACAGGCCGGGGGCCATGTCGTAGGGGTTCACACCGCCTCCAGGCTCGCCAGTTCGCGGGCGTCCAGCTCCTCGACGCACATGCGGTGGATGACGCGGGCGGCGTATGCCGAGGGGAAGTCGCCGCGGTCCAGGGCGACGTTCATCGCCCGCTCCTGGAAGGAGCGGTAGTTGACCAGCTCGACGTTTGTCATGCGCAGTAGCTGTGGATCCTCTACTTCGGATCGTAGTCGGCCTACGAACCTCATCGCAGCCTCCCAAGGTCAGAAGAGGATGTGCGTGAGGAACCATGCCCAGAATCCGGCGAACGCGGCCGAGAGGGCGAGTCGGCGTGCTGTGCGGGGTTCGATGCCCAGCCAGCGGCGTAGTGCAGCCGAGAGGGTCGCACCCTGCGTGCCCCGTTTGCGGGCCCGTAGTGCAGCAACCTCAAGCCCCAAGAATGACGTGACCGCGGACACGATCCATACACGCCATAGGCGATCCCACATGGCGACTCCTCAGCGGAAGCCCCGACACCAGAACATCAAGTAGTGCAGCGGGCACTGAACCCGCCTAGTCGTGCCAGACGCACACGTAGCCGTCGCTGGGATCGCAGTCGCACCGCCGAGGTGGTTCCTCGAACACCGCTACCAGGCCGGGGTTGGTAGCCCGATCTCGCGCGTCGTACCGCCACTGCTCAGCCACGGCGTCGCCTCCTAGAGCAACCTCAGGTTGTCCCAGCCGTTCGCGTCCACCGTGAACACCATCAACGCCGGGTCTGAGTCCGCCCCGTACTTCAGGCGGTACCAGTCCGATCCGTTGTCGAGAGTGGGTGCCTGGATGAACCACTTCGCCCGGCCGGTGTGCGCCGAGCGACCTGACGGCTGAACACGCACCGAGTGGAAATGGCCGGTTAGCAAGATGTCTGCGTCCGCGGCGGGCTGACCGCCGTGGACCTGCTGTGCCCACCAGTTCGGGATCTGCTCCGGCCGACCCACCTGATGCCCATGTGTCACAGCGAGGATCGTGCCGTTCACATCGAGCGCGACCGTCTCTTCCCACACGTCCGGAACGACGAACTGCACATGCCCGAACGCGTCGGGGTTTAACGCGAACGCGTCCGACACTGCAACGAGGGTTTCGATGCCGTAGTCGTCGCCAGGTCGACCGAGCTGGTCCTTGCCTTTGCGCCACCGGCCGTGGTTGGACGGCACACCGACGCAAGTCACCTGCGCGTGGGACCGGGCGAGACGCATCGCCGCTTCGGTGAACATGCGGCGCGCAAGGCGCAGCTGCTCCGGGAACGACAGGTCGTTGGTGAACGCCTGCGAAGGGACGTTCTCGAACGACTCGACACAGTCGCCCACGTCCACTAGGTACGCCGAGTCACAGCAGGTTTCCTTCGCGTAGCCGTCGAGTGCATCCAGTTTGGACAACACCCGGTTAACTAGGTCTTCACTGTCCCCGCGGGAACCGGCCTTCCCGAACTGTAGGTCGGCCCACGCCACAATCAGCGCCCTGCCGGTACCTGCTGCCTTCGGAGCTGCCTTGCGACGAACTGCCTTCACAGCCTTCACGAGATCCTCGACGTCCAGCCTCTCGGCTGAGGTATCGCGGTCGGTGATGGTGAAGCGGCAGTAGATGTACGGGGTCTGTGGGTCTCCCCAGTAGCGGGTGTCCTTGAGTTCAACCTGGCGGTGCTCAGGGATGGTGAACCCGGTGACTCGCTGGATCTCTGCGCGCCACGCCTTCTCGTCGTCCGACATCTCACCTGGGTTGAACTGAACGATGGCTTCAGCGATCTGGCCATCATCCAGCCTGGCCCCGGGCATCCAGCCCTTCGGGTGTTGCACCCTCGGTCGGCGAGCGTCGGGCTGCTGCGGCTGACTCAGCCGATCAGCGAGAGACACAACAACACCTGGAGGTGCGGTGCCGGATGATGGCTGTGTCCGAAATTTTGTAGCCCTCGGAGGTCAGCGACTCCGCGATGAAGCCCGCGGTGTATGAGCGATCGGCCAGGGCAGCCCGGACCGCAGCAGCGTCAGCATCAGCCAGGTCGTCCAGGATGGACTCGACCACGCACCTGTCCTTGCCGCGCACTCTCGGGTTAGCAAGTCGGTCAGCGAGAGACATAACGCCTCCTCTTGGTATGGCCGACGCGGTTTGAACGCGCTCCACCCAGCCAGAGAACTGGGGTGCTCCCTTACACCACGGCCATCGAGACCTGGCCGTCACGTACCGACGGTCAGGCAAAAGACCACCAGTCCCGGAGGACGGTGGGGAACAAGCTTTGGCAGCCCGATCGGTGTCCGCGTGACACCGTGCACCATGGTGCTTGAGCCACGTGAAGCGCACGTGGAACGCATCCACGCTCGGGCCAAGACGTGGATTGGCTGTTCCGTGTACCCGCGTGTTCCGCACTGCGCGGAACACTGGCGGAACACCACTGAGATCACGCGTTACCGGTCAGCAGTGGCCACTGACTGGGCGCACCCGGCGATGAGCCGGAAGATAAATCCGCCGCCACCCCAAGGGTTCAGGTCCACAAGGGGTCGCGACGGGTGCACGGTATTCCTTGCCCCATGCAGGCTGGTACCAGCAAAGCTGGCCCGCGTGCGTTGGCCCGTCTCGAACTTGGCCGGGTGCCTTGCCTCAAGGGTTGAGGAGCCACACCGCAACGCCCCCTTGAAAGGGGTCAGCCACGCTAGGCGTGGGATTTGCTGTGAACCACAGCGAAGGCTGAGGACTGCGTATTGAACCTCAACCATACTCAACATTACGTCGCCACCCTGCTCTGTGCAAGTCGGCTCTACGCCGCCTCGACACGCAGCACCGCATCCATCACATCCCCAACCCGATACAGGCGCTGACGCCTCGGATTCTGCCCCGTAGCGGCGATCTCCCCCCGCTTGCCCATGTCCTGGATGTCCTTCTCCGACACGGGCACACCCAGCCGAGACAGCAACGCAGACGCCTGCGGAGCGGTACACACCTGACTGTCCACCTGAGACAGAAGCCAACGCCGGCGTCCATCTACATCCCACTCCGAGGCGCAGGTGCGGCAGTAGACGGTGCTGTCCTTGCGGCGGGCGTACAGCTCCTCCGTGCAGAGGACTTCATTGATGCGGCTCCCACAGCGGCCGAGGTAGGCCCGAGTGTCTTCGGGGATGTCGACCATGCGCTGTACGCGTCCATGCAGGTCGCGGATCTCGCTGTGCATGGCGTCGGCGTCATCGAGTTGGGCGAGCAAGCTGGGGAACCGGGAGAGCCACTGGGCGGCTTCGATGTGGTTAGTGCCGTCGAAGCGAAGGTGCTGGTTGGCTCGGATGAAGTCCTTCGCCCATGCAGTGATGGTGTCTCGGGCTTCCCACGCGAGGTCACTGGCGGCGTTGTTGAACACCAGGGGCGTCTCGGTGCTCTTGCCCGCGCCGACACTCACCGGGGCTACAGCGTCCTGGCGGGTGATGGTGTCCTCCAGGTCCGCCAGGAGCCCCGGCATCGGGGTCCCTGTGGCGTCCTCGGGGCCAACCGCGAGGTCGCGGAGGCAGCGGCACAACTCGCCTGTGCACATGGCGCACAGGCGGAGATCCATGGGGGCACTGCACACCATACACTCGCTCACGCCGTACTCCAGCTAGTGACTACATCGACGACAAGCCCGCGGTCATCTTTCTGCGGAGCTGGTGATCCATTGGTGAATGCCCACCTGACGGCCAAACCCCAGGTCTCACACGAGTACCAGCTGATCTCGTTAGGACGACGGCTAGCCCACACTCCTTCATGCTTCGTGACCCGGCCTCGGATCCAGATCTCTGGTCTAGTCATGCCGCCTCGTCTCGGGTAGGGGTAGCAGCCCGGCGCAACGGCATCGACACCGTTCCCCGGTACGCCCAAGTCGGCAAAGTAGGTACCGGGATGGTTCGCTCAGGCTGGACAGCGCCCGGCACACGGAGCCAGTTGGGGTGATCCTCTGGGGCCAGGACCCGACTGTCCGATCCAGCGATCTTCTCGGCCTTGTGGATCGCGTACCTCATGTACCAGGCATGCTGGCATGAGTCGCTACAGAAGTAGCGGGACACGGAAGTGCCGATCGGCTTGGCGCACTGTCCGCAGAAGCCGTCTGGGGGTGGGTGGTCCATGCCGACTCGCCTTCGAAACGCCGACGGGACAAGAGGAGGAGGGACACCTCCAGTTTAGACGAAGTCCATCGTGGACTCATCCCGAAGAGTGCGGACAAAACTGGTCGCTCATGCTCCATGCCCGTGGGCAAGCTCGCGGGCGCGACGCATGTCGTCTTCAGTCACCGGGGAATCCACACCAATCGCCTTGTGGATCCGCTGGTACCACCCGTTCAGCAGCACACTCGCAGGGATCTCGTCCCAGGGAGTCGGCCCTACGAGCCTGGTGATTCCCATGATGCGCCTGACGATGTCTTCACACTGGATGGACCACTCGCCGTTGGTCGCCGAGTGCCGGGCATAACTCAGATCATGCCAAGACAGTGCAAGTAGATGCCTCAGCGCCTGAACTGGGTCGTTGCCCGGCCAGTCTTCGAGATCACCAGCTAATGCGTCGATACTTTGAAGAACTTCCTCGCTCATGTCGACCACTCCTGTCGGAAGTCGGGGTGATCAGACCAGCATGAGGCGAGCAGTCGCAGCGTCGCTGTCTGAGTCGGCGCGAGCCCAACCCAGAAGTCGTCAGTTGGGTCGCATGATGCATTCCAAGTAGCTACGACAGCATCAACGATGCGCCGCTTGGCCGCGACTTCGCGGAGCGCCCGGGCAGGGTCGTGGCGGGCGATGTGATCCATCTGGGATGGCCAGGAATGGCCACACACCGGGATACCGTCATCCCGCAGAACACCGATACGGTTCGTCTCACCAGCATGCCAGGTTGCGCCACGCCAAGGTTCTGCCCAGCTCGCCCCTGAAGCATCAGTCGCGATCTGCTCGTCTTCGTCGAGGCGGACACGCACGAACGCCACCAGATCACTCGCCATCGTCCACCTCCTGCACAGAGTTGATCAGATCAAATGGGTACGGCTGGGATGTATCAACAGCCACCCCTCCCAGGCTGGACATCGGACACCACCTCGTCGATACGGTTGATCAGGTCCAGGAAATACGGCTGACTCGTATCCGGAGACGACTGGTCAGGCGAAGAAGTTGCCGGTTCCACAACGACGACATCGAGACCCATCAGGAAGCGAAGGACCTCTTCCCGTGTAGCCAAGTCCGGTCTCACGCTGCCTCCTTAGTGCCGTATGGCATGTCCGGGATGTCCTGGACCGAGGCGGGTGCGATCTCCCGCAAGTGCCGCAGGATCTCCCCAGCCAGAGCACGGATCTCCGCATCCGCGGCCACATGCCACCGCTTCCGCAGCACATCCCGCCACGCCCGCAAGTTCCCCGTCACCACCAGCTTGGTCTCAGTGGCGTTCGGCAGGACCGAGCGAGCAGCCTCACGAGCCTGCTTCCGCGGAAGCCCCTGCCCAACAAGCACATCGACGATGGCCTGATACGCGATCTGGGCAGTACGGGTCGCCTGACTGAACGACTTCTCCGCCTCCCAAGCCATCCCGTGCGCCACAGCAGGCGGCATCACGAAGTCAGCTTCAGACTCGTCCACGTACCGCTGCGACAGCTGAGAGAACGACAAATGCCGGTGCCGCACCAGCTCATGCGACAGCGACCGAGACACGCTCTCGATGTAGAAGGTGACTGATGCGTGCTCAAGAACCGACTCGTGGCCCTGGCGGAGGATGTTCGCCAGATAGCCCACATTGGATGCAGTCTCCGGGCGGGGCCGGTTGAACGACTGGTAGCAAGCGCGGCCCGCGAACTCCGACAGCGTGTCCGGATCGGTCGGGTAGTCGAGGTGATCGATATACCCGTCCTCGTGGAGCACTTCCCGCGCAGGCATGATCGTGTGCAGCGGGTACGGCTTCGTCTTCGTGTACGCCAGAACCTGAACGATCACGCTGCTTCTCCGATCTCGTCGGTGACCTCAGGCAGCCAGCTCGCTGCCTCCGCGTGCCTTCCTCGATCGTCCACGTACAAAGCGGCGAGGATCTTCCCGGGCTGGATCTTGTGCCACGGGATGTCGTGGTGGTTCAGCCACGCTTCGATGGGTTCGTAGTCGGTCCACGGCCGCGCTGTGTGGATCACGACCTTGTAGCCGTGAGCGACCGCCTCGCGGAGCTTCGCGACGTTCCGGACGATAGGTGCACCGATCGCCGAAGTCGGGTTAGCCGGCGTCCACAGGGGCTCCGCGAGTGTGCCGTCCAAGTCGATCGCCAGCCACAGCAGGTTAGAGCGCGGGGGGACGGTGAAGCCGTCGTCAAGCTGCATGGCGTACCTCGCCGATCACATCGAGTAGACGCGACCGGTACAAGCCCAAGTCGCCGTCGTTGAGCACGTGTGCGTCGAACACCGCCCCATCCAGGCCGGTCTCCGACACGTGGGCATTCGCTGGCCCAACCCCCGGACGGTGAACGCGGATGACCCGCCCGCCCCTAGCTTTGATCGCATCAAACTCGTTGATGAACCGCACATCCGTGACGATCACGTTGTCCGCTTCGCTGGCCTTGTCGAGTGCCGCGTTCACCCACACATCCGGGTGGATGTACTCACGGGCCGCGACACCTAGCCGTTGCAGGAACTCACGAACCTCCGGGTAGCGGGTCTTCGCCTCATCCCACCCGCAGCCACCCACCACACCAGCCAACCTGAACTGGAATGGATCGCGGCCCGTACGCCCGTACATCAGCCACGGGTTGCACTCGAACGCAACTGACTTCAAGGCGTCCGCGAACGCAACCCTGCGCCAACCGTACGGGGCGAGCACCACCGCGGCAGTGTCCTTACCGGACTGAGCATAGCCAGAGATACCGACAATCACGGGGTCACCTCGTCACCGGTACCACGCCAGCTGCCCAGAGTTTCTACCCCGACACCCGTGAGGTGCATGGGTTGACCCGAATAGACGCTAGGACCTGTTGGTTGCCCATCGGCGATCAATCGACTCGCGAAGAGATCGGCGACGCACCGAGCCTCCGCTGCGGTTAGCTTCTGACGCTCGCCCCACCAGTACTCGAACGGGCGTGCGGTATCCCAGGTACGAAAGCGCCATACCTGGCCATCCTTGATGGCGCAGAGCATCCGGTGTCGAAGATCTGTCCGGCTGAGACTGGTCATGCTGCGCTCCTCGCGCCGGGTGCGCCCCGCTCCGGAGGAGACGTACGCACAATCATCAGATACAGGGTCGCGCCGTCCTTGCAGTCGACCCGAACCCCGCGGCGGGAACTCTCACCCGACCCCACAAACTGGCGCACCTCGCCGATCCGCTCATCCCCACTCGCGATGAGGAGCTGCATCAGCCACGGCTCGAACTCGTCGATCGTCACGCCGCGTCCCTCACGGCCTCGTTCAACAGCCCCAGCATGTCTAGCAGCAGACGGCAATCCGCCGCATCCCGAGCAGCACCAGCCACCGCCAGACGAGCCCGAGACTCCATCCCCGGAGTCACCGGAGGCATCGACCGCCATCGCGTCTCGGCCTCACCAGCCAGATGCTTCCCGATCGACCGGTTCGTTGTGCTCACCGAGACCTCCTCTCGTCCCGCTCACGAACGAATGGGTTCATCGTCATCGTGATCTCGTTGTCATCCCACGAGTACTCGTTCATGTCGCCGTCGACCGTGTAGTGCCTACCCTCGTGGCCTTGGTCTTCGACACAGACGAGCCCGCTTGCCCGGTATCCGCATGGCTGCGTAGTGTTCACCGCTCACCACTTCCCCCGATGGTTCCGTTCGCCTGCCGGCGTTCCAGCTTCTTCTGGTTCATGTCCAGCACCTCATCGAACGGGATGCCGTGACGGCGGAGGATCTGCGCCAGGTACCACGCGCAGTCGCCCAGTTCGTCCACCAGACGACGACGAACCTCCACCGGGTCAGTGCCATCCCGGAACGCCTTCGCGACCACCTGGAACACCTCAGCCGCCTCCGCGGCCAACTTCCCGGCCTCGTACATCGACTGCTCCGACTCGGTGCCATGGCTGTAGATCGCCGTACCAGCCGACCACTCCTGGTACTTGTCCCACGTGGACAGTCCGGACGCTGCTTCCGGGGCAGAAGCCTCTTCCTCGGAAGTAGGGGCATACCAAGCCCTGGACAGCGGCACGCCCGACGGGTACTCCACTCGCTCCCACCCGCCAAGCCGGTAGAAACCTTCGGCAGACAGTCTCCGGTCAGCCTCAACCTCGGCTGCGTCGAGTGGCATGCGGCCCAGCTTCTCGCCGTCTTCTTCTGCGACACCCGTGGCGCGCTCCAGGTGCCACAGAGGTTCCTTCGTGTCCGTCTTGGCGTACGACGTCACCCGAACCATGAACCCGGTCATCCCTGCTCCTCTCCCAGTAGCGCCAAGGCAAGCCGGTACTCCGGGCTTTGTCGGAGCGTCTGGGAAAACCAGTGCTCTCGGCGGAACTCGCCGCCCTGCGAGTAGAAGGGCCGGGCTGCTTCAGACGCCCAGCCATCTGCCGTCTCCCGCAACAGGGCCTCCAAGTGGGGAGCAACGGACGGGGACAGCAACGCAATCCACCGAGCGACGTCGTACGAGACTGCGTCCGCTTCCACCACGGTCTCTTCCTGGCCTGCCAGATCTTCAGCCCAGACACGCTGGTGCTTGGCGAACCACGGACCTGCGGGGAGGCAGGTGTCACGCTCGTTGACCAGATCCGCTGCCCGCAACAGCACCGTCCACGGCTCCTCGCTCACTGGGACACCTGCCCAGGCAGGCCACAGCGGATCTTCTCGGCGCACCCCGGGCAGAGGATCCCGCCCGGACCCGGTTCGTTCTTCCCGCACTTCGAGCACTTGCGATCCGACACAGTCACTCCTCTGAACCCATCGCAGCACGGGTATGCATCTGCTCATACTCGGTGATCTTCCGCAGAGCGGTTTCCTCATCCGAGTCACCCGAGTCGCACCACTCGACCGCACGCCACACCACGCCCAACTCTTTGATCAGGTCCTGGGCCTCGCGGAGCTTCTGAGACAACAGGCGAGTCCTGCTAGCAGCGAAACCTCCAGGTGTCAGACCTTCCAAGCGTGCAGCCATCGCCAGCAAGTTACGGTCGGTCGGGGACGGCTCGACGTCCCGCAGGAACAAGTAGTTGTAGCTCCCACCGCTCACGATGCAGTCACCTCCGACGAGGCCAGAGCAGCCATCAGGCTGTCGAACTCCTCCAGTGCCTCACGCAGGGCCACGATGCGCCCCCGAGTCGCTGCACGCAGCAGCGGAGAGACCTCCGACGAGCGCAGCTCCTCGTTGTGCTGGATCTCATTGGTCAGGTACATCCGGAACTGCGTCAGAACATCCTCGTTCACTGCTGTCTCCTCCGTAGCGTTGGTGCCTACACTCATGCCAGTCAGTACAGGTTCCGCATCTCCGACAGCAGCGTCGGACGAACCTCGCTCGTCACCACGTGACGCAGCATGTAGCCGCCACCCAGCGCCGGGGCGAGAACCTCCCACTGGCGCGGAAGTTCGTCACCGGACAGCGAGCATCGGCGGGCCATGTTGTTCAACTCATCGGCGATGAACATCGACACTCCCCACGTTGATCCGTTGAGATTCCGCCGCCCACCCCGACGGGGTGCACGACAGGACACCAACGGGTCAGCTGCGCTACCCGCGATCGGCCTCCGGCAGAGCACGCTGGATGGCCCTGACCATCCGGCCGAAATAGACCGTCTGCCGACCGGCGGGGCGCTCTGTCGGGGCACCCAGCGCACGGAACACTGCCTTGGCAACCACACGAGCATCGACCGGTTCGCCATCGGTCAGCGTGGCCGCGATCACGGTGCGGATGTGGTCGACCATCTTGGTCCCCCAGGTGTTGTGCGGGTCCAGATGTGCTCGCGCCGCAGCAAAGAGAACCTCCACGTGCTGGCCTGCCTTAGTCACAGCAACTCCTTACGATTGGTGTACGTACACCGTAGCATCCGGTGTACGTACACCGCAACTGCTCGCATCGACTTCTTGTACGTACACCAGGTATGCTGATCACATGCCCGACGCACCCAAAACCCAACATCGCAGCGTCCGCGTACCCGACGAACGCTGGGACAAAGCCGCCCATGTAGCAGCCGAACTCCACACCGACCGCGCCAAGCTCATCAACGACTTCCTCGCCTGGCTCACCCGCGAAACTGGAGCCACCATGCCCAAACGTCCCCCAGCGCCGAAACCCGACTGATCACGCTGCATCAGCCTGCTCCGGACGGCACACCCCTGCCAGATCGCGGTACTTCGTGACCTGCCACGGCACATCCAACCCGAGCAACTGGGCACCCATCGACGCCAGCCCCAACGCGTCCACCACGTCGTTACCGCTCAGTTCCACATTGGGCCAGATCCGGCCGATCGCGACCCCCACCGCGGCCTTGTCCGCGTTACCTTTCCCCGTTGCCCAACGTTTCAACGACGCTGGCGGGACCACCGCCACATCCAACCGGGCCTGCCGCAGCCGGTGAATCACTAGCCACCACAACCCCATCAGGTCCTTCGACGCCGCCCCCACCGACGAGAACGACGGCCCCTCGATGACGACCAGGTCCGCGTGCTCAGTAGCGATCGCGCATTCGCTGCGGATGTACTCCATGCGATCCAGCAGCGCCCACGGATCTCCCTTGCGATGCGGGCCCGTCCGGATCGGGTACAGCTGATGCCGCCAGCCGCTGCCGGTTTGATCGAGGCGAGCGACACCGGTCGAGGTGAACGAAACGTCCAGGCCGACGATGCGGGTAGTCACTGCGCGCTCCGCATGGCGGTGATCGCGGTGCGGGCCACCTCGCGCCACTCCCCGCCATGCCATTCACCCGCCAGGACGAGTGCCTGGTAGGTGCTCCGGATTGCCTCGGCGACGCGCTGCACCTCGTCCTCGGACACCGGAGACGGGGCAGGCGCGGTGAGCACCACCTCAAGCTGGTTGGCCGCGTCAAACAGACCGTTGCAGTAGCCCGCCCCGCCTTCACCGAACCCGGCCTCGCGGTCACCAACCTCACGCCACTTCTGCGGCAGTGCCCGAAGCGCAGTGGCTCGGTCCACGGTAGCCGGAGTTTCGTCAGCCATCGGTCTCCTCCTCCACAGGCGGCCACACCGAACCAGCCTCCGACTCGTGCATACCCGTGTGCCCAGCGCGCAGCTTGCAGAAATCCACCATCTGCTTGTCGAACAGAACTGGAGTGACCGCCCCACACGGACCGACGTCCCGCACAGAGCCCCGCAGGACCGCGAGGGCTTCCTGTGCCCATTCGTCCCGCTGCTTGTGCTGAGCCATCAGGGCGTACCCCACGCCGCGCACCATGTTCACCAACGCAAGCGCTGGGTCTCGGCCCTCAGCTGGGTGATCAAGCAGGTTCTCTGCCATCGCCAGGTACGCCGAAGCGCCGTACTCGCTCATGTCTTCTCCGTCTCGCAGATCGCCATCCCCAACGCAGTCATCAGAAAATCCGCCTGTCGCGGCGTGAACCGCAGGAACGCCACCAGAGCGTCACCGTCCTCAACAGACACCAGCACCTTCCCGTCACCCGCCCGGACACCGAGAGCCCGCTCCCCGTCGAACACCCGTTGCCGCGGAGGATGCGCCCAATGGTCTTCAACGTCCCGGTTGGTGATCACGCGGCCTTCCCCCAGAGTCGTGCCTTCAACTCCTCCGACTGCTCCGGTCCAGACCAGATCCCGTTGCGGAGGAACATGACCACATCACCCGTCCTCGTGTGCACGATCTCCTCCGGGTTCAGACACTCCCCGTGTTCACCAACTGAGGACCGGTGCCGGTCGAAGAGGGCGACCGAGGAGAACGTGCGATGGCACGCTGAGCAGTGAGCACGGCCTAGACCACCCCACCGCGATTCGCAGCCGCTACAGGAGTTCTCAGCCACCAGATGCTCCTCTCTTCACTTCACGTCGCGCAGCGCGCGGCGGATAGACCAGAACCACGACAAGGGCCACCAGAAACGCATAGCCGACAAGAGAGACCCACAGGAGCAACGTGGATCGGGCAGCGAAGTACCAGAAGGCCACGAACCACGCGATCGTTGCCGTCACCACCACCAGAAGGCGAGAAGCAATAACGCGCTCCTTAAAACGGGGGCTCGTCGACGAACCCGCCGCCACCGGACGGGGCTGCGCCCCACGGGTCCTCCGCCGACTGGGACTGCCTCGCCCCATCACCATCACGCTGAGCCCGGTTCACCTTCGCGGTGGCGTAGCGCAGCGAGGGGCCGATCTCGTCGACCTCCAACTCGATGACGGTGCGCTTCTCGCCTTCCTTCGTGTCGAAGGAGCGTTGACGCAGACGCCCCTGGGCAATCACCCTCGTGCCCTTCGTCAACGACTCAGCGACGCTCTCAGCGGCCTGACGCCAGATCGAACAACGCAAGAACAGCGCCTCCCCGTCCTTCCACTCGCCGCTGGCGCGGTCGAGCGTGCGGGGCGTGGAGGCGATGGTGAAACTCGCCACGGCCGTGCCGGACTGGGTGAAACGCAGCTCCGGATCGGCGGCCAGGTTCCCGACCACCGTGATCACAGTTTCGCCAGCCATCAGGCCGCCACCTCCAGATTCGTGTAGTACTCAGGACCAGGACGCCACGGCAACAACCCGTCATGGCCACGAACCAGACTCTGTGGCCACGCCCGCTCCTCACGCGAACCACGCCACGCCACCACATCCACCAGATTCGGATGCTCCCGACCGTCATCGTGCTTGTTACGCCGCAACCCATAACCGAACTCTGGCCACCGCAACCACGCCGACGTTCCCGCCGGCCGCATCAGCCGATCCCCGGTCGTCTGGTTCGTCGCATGCCCAGCGTGCGCCTCCGTCAACACCGCACACCCATGCCGGGCACGGATCCCGTCGATCACATGCTGCAACTTCCGGGCCGCCTCGGCGTCGTTCTCGCTGACGTGATGCAGCCGGTACAACGGACCCAGCACCAGCAGATCCGGTGACGACGCCTGCACCGCATGCTCCAACCACGCAACATCCCTGTTGGACAACAGATCCAGTCCTTCCGGGCGGAGAGCTACCCGCATCACATCCCGCCAGTCCACACGGGACACGGCGTGCTGCTCGCGCACCGAATCCACCACCCGGATGATCCGCCGATACCGCCTGCGGGTCTGACGTTCGTTGTTCTCCGCGTCCGCGATCAACACCCGCAACGACCAACCCCGGGACCCCAGAGGGTTCCCCGTGAACGGGTGCAACCCACCAGCCATGCAGGCCGCGATCTGCGACGCAAGCACGCTCTTGCCGATCCCCTCACCGCCGGTGAGCACGAACCGCTCCCCCCGCTCCAGCAGACCAGGGATCAGCCAGTCATGCCGGTCTTCGCCTTCCAGCAGTTCGGCGATCGACATCGGAGGCTCAGCGTTCGGCACCCGCGCGATCGCCTCAGCGTCCTCCACGGTCGTGCGGAACTCGGCGAGAGCCTGCCGCCAGTCCGCCTCATCGCCATCCTCCCAGCCAGAGTCCAGCCGCTGCCGCAGCTTCACCGCACCGGTCTGGATCGACCGGTGCGCCCACAGGGAGCACAGCCGCTCGGCATAGGACTCGACGTGGTGGATCATGTAGATCGCTTGGTACAGGGTGATCACGTATACGCCCAGCTCTGACGTGAGCTTGCCGTCTGCCTGGAGCTGGCTCGTCACCGTCGTGGGATCCACCGCCTGACCCCGGTTCAGCATGTCGCCGATAACTCCAGCGAGCATTTGGTGTTTTGGAACCCACCATGCCTGAATGGGCACGGACAGGAGGACCGGACCCACCTCCTCACCTTTAGCCATCACCGCACCCAGAAGGGCCATTTCTGCGGCGACGTCGTAGGCTGGCATTCACTGCTCCCAAAGGCGAGGCTCTTGACGAGTGGGGGATCGCTGTTTGGCCCAGGTGACTTGATTTCGAAGCCACGTTCGAAACGCTGCGTCCCAGTCGACGTATCGCAGATCTTTCGACTTTGCGTGGTCTTGAAACTTTGCTGCTTCGTTTTCCATGTCGATCTGGTGCTCCTGAGCATAGCTCACATGACCCGGGTTTGGCATCCAGGCTTCGGGGAGGGGTGCGGCTGGGCGCTTGCGCCCGCGCCCAGAAGAAGACGAAGTCTTCTTCTTCTCTTCCTCTACCTCTACCTCTGCATTGCGGTTCGCATGGAAATCGCATTGCGGTTCGCATTGCGGATCGCATGCGGCGGGCAATGCGGTTCGCATAGGATTCGCATTGCGATCCGCATGTGACCATCTGGTCGCAGCAGCCTTCCGACCTGCCTCGCGAGCCCTCCTCGCGGCATCCGCAGAACGCTGATGCCGCAGGTAGTCGTGCACATAGGCACACCCAGATGGCGGCTGAGGACACCGCGGACAGTCATGTCCCGGCAGATGCCACAGCCCCACCTCCGCAAGGTCATCAGCCACCCCCTGGCTCACCCCAGCCAGGCGCAGGACCCGGGCGACCGGGAACACCCCGTCCGACTCCGTGCGACCTGCGTGACACAGCGCCGTGACGTACGCCCAGCCATGCTCGGGACCGTCGAACAGGGCGAGCTTCGGGCTGTCGGGAAGGTCCACGGCGATCTTGATCCAGCCTCGACTATCAGTCTCACTCAAGCGGCACCGCCCGGCAATTCGACCGATTCTTCGCCGCGCAGCACGCGACCCAAAATCTCCACTGTTTCCAACGTAAACTCTCGATGTCCGAGAATCGACAGTGCCAACTGATTACGACGCCACAACTCGACACGAGAAGGCAGGTTGATCGGGATCACGTCGCTCATGCCGCACCCCTCATTCCCTTCAACGTCGCCCACGAGATCCCCAGCCGGGCAACGAGCGCGTCCAGATGCATGCCGCGCCGAATGGCTAGCTGGATGGCCAACGCCTTGTCCGGACGGGTTAGCGGCACATCGTGGCCCTGGAGGAACCGGGCCACCGCGACCTCGTCCGGCAGAGGATCGGGCGGCAGCACCTCCGGTTCCTCTACCGGGTCGTCGATGTCCGCCCAATCCTGCGGGGGTGCCCACCGCACCCGACACGAGGCAGCTACCCGACGGTCCGGGCCGGCCGTCTCGCACAGCTCGGTGTAGACCTCACCGATCCGAGCCGCTAGCCACGACTCAACGGTTTGTGCTGTACCGGCCCGGATAGCGCTCAATATGGCGGCCGATGACTGGACTCGTGACGCAAGGTCTGGGGCTGGCCATCCGATCGCGGCCAGGGCTTGCAGCCGACGGCGAGTACCGAGCGCATCGATCCGGGCGTGCTCTGAAGGAGTCATGCTGCCCCCCTAAGCTTTCCCAAGTTGACTGCGTTGGGGTACATGCGCTTGATCAGAGGGCTGAGGTCCACGCCTCGGGCCTTCGCGATGGACAGCACCATCTGCTGTTCCGGCGAGCACAGCCGAACATCAGCGCCAGACAGGAACCGGTAGATCGAATTCACTGCGGCCGGAGGCAGCCAGCCCTTCCGAACCGAGAAACGCTGCGTCCGTGTCGACCCGCCGAAGACGTGCTGACGTCGGAGGTACACGTCGTAGATGGTCTGGTAGGTGCGGAAGAGAACCTGGGGGTGCTTGCCGTGGCGCATGGTGTACAGGTTCGTAGGGAACCAACCGATCTCTTCGGCGATATCCTCCAACGAGTGGCCCATGACCCCAAGGGCGCGCAGTCGCATCTGCACTTCGTCGCCATCGACCCTCTGAATGTGGGACTGTCCACGTCGACGGAGCCGCTCGTACAGGTTGTAGTCCTCGCGGGCATCTGGGCAACGGCAGTCAAAGTTGGAGTAGGCGTTGACCGTGCCGTGCTTCTTGGCGGCACACCCGGATCGGTCGATCATGAGTCGCCTCCCGCGTATCGGAACCCCCCGGTGTCATCGAGGTAGACCAGCCCGTATCGGGAGTGCATGACGGGGATGTCCGCGGGGACTTGCCAGGATCGGACGATCCAGCCGCGGGCTTCGTACTCGGCACGCCTGCCGTTGGTGTTGGTCAGCTTCCCGTGGCATCCAGTAGTCCCACTCCCACACACGTGCAAGCCGTTGGAGGGCGTCCAGGTGCCGCGCTGCGACCGCGCCATCCGGTGGTGCCAGTTGGTTGCCCGTACAGCACCGCACACTTCGCACACGTGGTCGCTGCGGTTGTAGACGAGTTCGCGGGCACGCTTCTCGTTCACGGCCCCTCCTCGGTGTAGCGGATCGTCTTAATCCCTGACAGTTCCGCCATCAACGCAGTCATGGATGCGCCAGAGGAACCTTTTCGGATGAAGGCAAGGCACACATCCGCGCCCGCCTCAACCATCGCCGCGTTGCGCCGCGGGCCTGCCGTCGGACAGTAGGACTTGCCGTAGCGCAGCCGGCGGTGTCCCGGCTTGCAGGTCTCCACGCAGATATCCCAGTCGGCTCGGTGCACCTCGGTTGGCAGCCCGAGCGTCGCCGCGATCGTGGCTGCGATCTCGTCCGCTCCATCGGGGCAGCCGCCGTGAACGATCAGGGTGTCCTCGCCCGCTGGGTAGCCGGGAGAGTGATCCAAGATGGCGCGTTCGATCCGGTCCCAGTCGCGCCAAGTGCGGGATCCGGTGATGAGGATACGTTTCACTGGCCCACCGCCCCTGCTGTCCACTCGGCACGCACCGCCGAGTTCAGCGACCGGCCTACCTCGATCTGGTCTCGGATCGTGCGGATCCGTTCCCTCACCGCACGGACCTTCTGTTCCGCGATCTCCATCGCGAACCACTGGCCCTCGACCGCGAGCACAGCGATCTGTTTGCGTGCCTCCATCGCGCCGTCAGCCCGCAGGAACGCCCTTGCGTAGCCAACCTGGTGCGCCTGCTTCGCCCGTACCCATTCCTCATCGAGTCGGGCGTACTCTTCGGTGGCGACATCGAGCATCCGAGACAAGGACGACAGCCGGGCGATCACCTGGTGAGTCGTCGGCGTGGTCATGCCGCACCGCCGGATCCCGATGAGCCACACCGAACTTCAACTTCGATGTAGTTCGGTGTACCTACCGGCGCGCCAAACTCAAACTCTGAGGCCGCCTTCACGCCGCCACCTCCAGATTCCGGGCCGCGCGATCCGCCAAGTTGTGCAGCGGATGCGTCTTCGACCGAACCTCAACCACATGGATCCGAACACCCCGCACAGCCGCAGCAACGATCATCTGCAACGACCCCGGCAACACCCACGACGGCCGGTTCCGGAAGTTCCGCTGACTCCTGAGGATCCCGGCCGTCATAGCCCGCGCCTCCGCACTATCCGACAACACCCACACATCCACACCACCCGGAAACACCCGCACCGCCTGAGCAATCGCCATCAACTCCAAGCCGTTGATGTTCGCGCCTTCAAACGGCAAGTACTTCGAGCGGGACCAGCCGGCGTTTGTGACGAACGCCCATCCCGCATGCCCATCTGTCGATCGCAGGGACCCGTCACACGCCACCACGCGCCCCGTGCCACGAAGCCCGCGGGGGATCTCGATGCGACGAACGGGCTTACGCAGCACCGGAACGCCCGGCCACAACGACTCTGCATCACACTCGCCCGGCCGGTACGTGTACGTCGAGTCCCGATCCGAAGCGAGGCCCCGCATCGCCGAGTAGGCGGCAGTCGCGGAGAACTCCGCGCCACGCCAACGCAGATCGCAGTCACACTGGGCGGACCACACCCAGTAGCCAGACATGGTCTGGCCGACCCCGCAGGTCAGGCTGTGTCGGCCGAGAAGATGGCGGCCGGTGCGGCGCAGCGAAGATCGGAAGGTCATGCCGCCTCCTTCGCGTGAGCCAGGATGTCCCGGTATTCCGTCAGGTCGTCCACTGTCGCCTGACCGAGCAACTTTCCCTCGTACGTCTGGGCGTAGTCCTCGGACAGCGCCTCCGCGTCCCACCCGCGAGCCTGGGCCAGTGCCCACACTTCGGCCTTCACCGCCTTCAGCGGATCCGGCTGGTCCTTGCCGTTCAACTCCCGAACATCCCGAACCTGCGCCGTCTTCGGCTCACACCCCAAGACGTCGAACACAACCTTCTCCAGCGTGAAGTCCGGGATCGGCTTCGGCCTGTCCACCCCCGGTCGGAGTCCAGCTTGGACAGACCGAGCCCCAATCACCAGCGGCGCGTGTTCGCGCGACATCCGCACCCACACCGACGCATCAAACGCCAGCGTCTTGTGACCCTCCACTTTGTAGTCACGACCGCCCTGAACCGGCTTGCCCTTGTCGTCCAACTCGGCGACGTCCTTGCCGCGGGCAGTCATGGCGACGATCCCAGGGAACGTCAGCAGCAGTGTCATCAGCCGGCGGTGTCGAGCTGTGGCGTCGTTCCACAGGTTCATCGACACGCTCACCTCAGCGTGCGGGTCCTGCTGCAACAGCTTCCGGTTGTGAGCTGATTTCTTCGCGCGGTCGGTGGCCCACTCCTTCAGCAGGTCCCACTCCGCGGTCATCGAGTCGATCACCAACACCGCCGGCGGTTCGCCCGCAGCGGCAGCCTTCTGGGCTTCTTCCTTCACCGCCTGGGCCTGGGTGATGATGTCGCCCCAGGAGCCATCGTGTTCTACCACTAGGTAGCGAGACCCAGGGATAGCGCCGTACTCGTCGGCAGCGCCCTCGCCAAGGTCAATCCAGTAAGTCTGGCCGACCTGCTCCGAGGCAGAAAGCTCGGCGCACGCCCAGCTCTTCCCGGACTTCTCTGGTCCTTCAACGAGGATCAGCGGCCATGGGACTTGCCCGGTTGGTTTGCGGGTCTTGAGCGTCACTCCCCACCTCCGGGCAGTTCGGGTCGGACAGTGCCGTCCAGGGCGACATGCCCGGACTTGATCACGTCAACGATTGCATGGTGCACATCCGGTTCGAGGCGAACCGACACCGTGCCGTCCGGGAAGTCCACGCGAACCCCCGGGATGTCCAGCTCCCCGCCAGGACCAACCGGACGGCCCGCCTTCTCCGACAGCTTCGTGATCTCAGCCAACGTGTACGACGAAACCTCGTACTCGGTGTCGACGTAGTCACCCAACCCCAACGCTTCCAGCTGCGGGACAAGCTCAGCGAGGTTCGCGGGGTTGACAGTCTTGGTCACCACGACTCTGTCCGGGTAGTTGTCCTCAAGCCACACGATCAACGCGAACCGGTTCGACACCACAACCTTCGGCTTCGGCTTCGACTTGGTGATCGTTCCCAACAGGGTGCCGTCCACCGGAGACTTCGCCGACACCCGATCCGACACGTCCAGTTCATCGGACGCGTGCTGACGCAACGAGGTCTGCGACTTGGACGCCACGTCCATGAGGTGCTTCAGCACCACCATCGCCAACGCGATGTCCTTCTGGCTCACAACCCCTCCAACAGGTTCCGCTTCGTGTATCGCTTGTCCCGACGGGAGTTGTCGGGGTACCGCCACTCCCCGCCCCAAAGCCCCTCGTCGCGGTTCTCGTCTGCAACCGCGGCACACTCAGTCCGAACCGGACACCCGACACAAAGTCGGCGAGCAACCGGCTGCGCTCTAGCCAGAGCGTCTTTCGTCTGCTCACCATCCCTCGGGAAGAAGTCAGCAACATCCGCGCCGGTGCACCTGGCCAACGCCATCCAACCGGAACCCATCACCGATACAGGAAGCGAAACCTCTTCACCAGAGGACATCTGCAACTCCTCCAGTTCGATCAAACTGTAGGTCTCAACTGACACGAGAACCACCACCCTGCGATGTACGAACCACCCGACGGGCCTGATCCGTCACGTGCCCCTGAACGTCCCGCCAGCGACGGGCATCCGGCAGCCGGCCCTCCAAGTTCGCGATGTCCGCCATCGCCCCAGCGCTCTTCGCGTACCACTGCAACGTCGCTGCCTGAATGTGCCGCGCTGCTGCATCAATCATGCGCCTCGCCTCGGCCTCCGTCATCCCGCCCGGAGACGACATCAGATACGCCGCCTGATACGCGGCCTCAGGGATAGGGACCTGTAGTTCAGACATGTCGCCTCCTCCACTTCCTCTAGCGGCTACGCGGCCCTTGCGGCGCGTGTCCTTCCACTCTTCGGCGGGCAATCCGACACGCGGCGGTCGGTGTGCATGGTGACGTTGACTGGTCTGCCGACCAGAACTGAACGCGCCGACTGTCCACACCAGACACACGGCGTTCCGAACAGAGGAAACTTGTAGTAGCCGGTCACGACGGCACCTCGATCCCGAGGGCGGTCACGGTCGCGTGCACCGTGCGGCAGGGCCAGCACGTCTGGTCGTCCGGGCCGTTCGGGGCGCGTCGCTGGTGGTGCTGGCCGCACTCCTCGTTCAGCTCTCCGTCTTCGTCGATGCAGCACCGGGAGCACGCGGTCCACAGGTAGGTAGTCGGGCCGCCGGGATACTCGGGCTCGTCGAAGATCGGTTCCGGGTGGTGCTCGACCAGTTCACGGAGCCGCCCGACCTCAGCAAGAAGCCACGGCACGTCGGCGCGGGCGTGTGCGATGAACTCGGCGTCGGCCCGGCCCTGCTCGCTGTTCTCAGTCTCGACGCCTCCGGCCGGGCCGACCACGTAGTAGCCGAAGTCCTGGACGGAGCCGACGTGCTCCCACGGGCAGCGGTTGCTGGCGGCGGTGACGCGGGTGGTGATCTCGTCAATCCGGTCAGGCATCGGTGGCCTCCTGCTGCTGGTCGCCGAGCAGGTCGCGGAGGATGTTCACTCGCGCCTGGTGTCCGGCGGCGGCTTCTTGCTCGGTGGCGTAGCGCTCGGTCGTGCCGTCGAAGAGCGGGTTGGTGGAGCGCACCAACGTCTCGAAGATCAGGGGCGGGTTGTGGTCGTCGAGGTCCCGCCCGGTGCAGGACGTCAGGACTGCGGTGTGGCCGCCGATCGCGGTCCGTCCCACCGCGACGTCCTCTTCGGATCGCATCAGGTGCTGGGTGTAGGTGATCTGCTTACCGCGGCGGTTGTAGTACCGGGCTCCGGTCAGGCCGACGATCTTGTTGATCTCGTCCTGGACGCACTGCGGGATCACGTAGTCACTCGGCACCAGGATCACCTCCCTGGTCGGCGCGGCGGCGGGTGTCGAGGTTGGCAGCCTGGTCGGCAATACCGCTCAGCAATGCGGCCCAACCAGCCGCGGCCTCGCGCGGGTCAATGGGGTCAGGACGGAACATCCTGGACTTGGTGAGCCAGCGCCAGAACCGCACCCACACGCGGGGTCGAGGCTTGGCAGCCCCGTGGTAGTGGTTGTGGTCAGCCATGGTCGGTCTCCTCGGCGACGTCGGGCGCAAGCGACAGCCCGAACGCGGGCTTGGTGCTCCCGCAGCGGTGGTTATCCAGGAGGGTGTCGATGAGGATGTGGATCTGGCCGACTCGCTCTCCGCGCAGGACGGCGTTGAAGGCGTAGGTGCGGCGCTTCCCAGCTTGACGTTCCTCGAACGGCCTGGTTTCGGCGGTGACGGCGATGTGGCGGGGCTGGCCGCACCTGGGGCAGTTGATGACAACGTGTCCGATCTCAGCCACTGGTCTCCTCTCGCGGGTACGCCCGGTTGGTGACCCGGAGCGCAAGCTCGCCGGATAGCGCGGCCGTGATGGCGTCGCCGACCTTGTGGACGGTGACGAAGCGCTGTTCGTCGTCCTTGTGCCGCAACGGGGTGGAGAGCACGCCGCCATTGGTGCAGGCCCACCGCACGGCTTCACGAACGGCGTCCTCGGCGATACTCCGGGCGTCGCGCTCGTCCACGCCTTCCGCGGTGCAGAACACGATTACGGCGACACGGTGCTGGTGCTCAGCCACGGGACACCTCCTGCATGGCGGTGACCGCGACGCGGGCCACCACATGCCAGTCCTCATCGGTCCAGCAGTCCGTGTGCCGATCCTTCGTGGCTAGACCTTCGTCAGGCGTGCCGAACACTGCCTTCAACATCTGGGCGACGCGCTGCACCGGGTCCTCGCTGGTCGGCTGCTGGGTGGCGGCTTGGGCGGCTTGGGCGGCTTGGGCCAGGATCTGCCAGTCGCCATCACGCAACTCCTGGTCCTCGGACACCGGAGACGGGGCGGAATCAGCAGGCAGCTTGCGGATCATGCTATTGATCCACCCGGACACCCCGACCAGAACTGGAAAGCGTCCTCGCGGTTCTGAGCAGCGACCGCACGCTGGTTGTCCTGCGCCTGGCGGTGAAGGCACAGCAGGAACTCGCGGTCCACAGTGGCCGGAGCAGGCACCAACGGCGTCCAGTCCGCCACCTCGTCGTTGGTGGCCGCGCCGAAGTACAGCGGGCCAGCGACCGTCCGCCACATCCAGCACCACGGAGAGGTGGGGAAGGTCTTCGTCGCCAACCGCTTCCCGTCCGGGGACAAGCGGAGGTCCGGCGTGGCCGGGGTCTCGGCGGTCATCGGTCCACCTCCGGCCAGGTGTCCCGCATGCCGTCCGACAACTCGCCACCACCCCGCCGGGTCTCGGCCTCCTTGTAGAACTGGTTGAACAGCACCGGAACCGACCACCGGCCGTCCGCGTGGCGGACCACCCACGTACCAACGCACAACTCCGTGTCGCCAAGGAACCGGTGCACGGTCACCAGTCGGCGGCACCCCTGGCACGTACGCACCCCATGGCCCCGGACGGAGCGGTCGTAGCTCGTCCACTCCGGGCCGTCCGGGGTCGTCGGCTGGGTAGCCACCGGCACGACGGCGGCGGCCGGGTCGTCCGGCGACCAGAACACGGCGTCAACGATCTCGCCGGTGACGGTGTTGCGGTAGCGCTTCATGATCGCCTCCTGCGGCGGGGGTTTGGGGTCCAGCACCGCGCGAACGCGGCGTACACGTTGGTGATAGCGGCCCACACCGACAGCACCAGCCACTCGGCGAGGCCCGGCCGGCGGGTCATGCCACACCGTCCCGGCGAACGCCTCGCGGGCACGCTTTCGGGTCGTCAATCTCGTCGTCGTCCCACGCGGCCGGAGGCACCCACCCACGGTCCGCCGCGTGCTTGAGCGCGATCCGGCGGCCGTTGCGCTCGAACCCGGTCTCAGCCGGCGGCGGGGCATCCCACAACCGCGAGTAGAGGCTGCGGACCGCGGCCGCGGTCGCCACGGTCACCTGACCGCGGTTCATGAGGCCCACGAAGTTGCCGCGGTTGACCCCAAGTTCACGGGCCAGCCGGACCTGTGACCACCCGATGGCGACGAGGGCCTGCAAGCGGCGGATTGTGCCGGTGGAGTCGATCAGCGCACAGGGCGCGGCCACCTCAGGGGTGACGGGGATAGCGAGGATCTTGGCTGCGGTAGCCGGGCGGATCTTCTGGCGGGGACCGCGGCCGAGGCAGGGCTGCCCGACCAGGATGGCAACGAGCACGGAGGCGGAGATGCCAGACAGTTCGGCGGCTCGGGGTGTGCCGATGCCGACGGCTTGCAGCGCGCGGAGGTGTCGGCGGGCGGGTTCGGCGTCGACGTAGGGCTGCCAGCGGCCGTAGGCGATTTGGCGTGTGCGGTGGCGGGTGTACGCGGCGCGGCTCACGACGCCTCCCACAAAGACGGCGGGTCGGCCCAGGCCAGAAGTCGATCTAGGTTGACGTCCGGGCCAAAGGCGATGAACGTGCCGTCCACGCTGTCGCAGCCGAACACTTCGGCCATTGCCCACCGGCGACCGGAGTTCACCCGGCCCATGTGCACGTGCATGCGGCGCTCCTTGGCTGCAGCTGCCAGCCGGGCGGCGGCCGGTCCGATTTTCCAGTCGGTAGTGCCGCCGAGGAAAAGCGCATCAATCTCCTCCCACGGCACATCCTCTGGGGCAAGGCCGTTCTGGGCGACCAGCGCGGCCGGGACACCGAGTGCGCGGATCACCGGCAGCCACGGGCGGGACCGCTCCAGCGATACCAAACCCATTCCGTCGCCGAGCGCCGGATTGAACCGGTCCGGGGCGACGGCGAACAGGCACCGATTTTCCCGCCCGCTGACGAGGCGTTCGAGCCAGAGGAACCAACGTTCCTCACCGGGATAGCCTCTCTTGGAGAAACACCCGTTGTCCGCAGCGAACCACACGGCTGCACCGTCGTCAGCGTTGAGAGGCTGGCGACCCTCTGCAGGGGTGCACATCTGCCCGATCAATCCGGCGCGCATCGCGTCACGCACCTTCGGCGAGCTGGGGTTTGCGAGATACCGCACGGACCGCCACCTCCCGCACGAGCAGGAACGCCAGAGTCACCCAGATTGCCTTGACCAACAGTTGGCCAGTCACGGTGCCGACGGTGAGTGGGAACCCGGCGATAGCCAGGAACAGCCACGTGTCCACCACTGCACCCACAGCGTTGGACGCCACGATCGCTCGGCGGCGACCACTGCGGCGCAGCGGAGTGTAGACCGCCAGATCAGTCAACTCAGACAGCAGGAACGCGGCACCGGAAGCCAGTGCGATCCGCATGTCGCCGGTGAGCACTGACACCACCGTGCCGGCCGCGACCGCGACCAGTACCCAGCGGATGCCGACAGCGTCCTGAAGCGTGTCGCGCAGGCCCAGGGCGAGCCCGGCGGCGTAGGTCCCGGCGGGCACAAGCAGGCCGAACCCGGCGGGGATCAGGCCCCAGTGGCTGGTGACGATGTTCGCGGCGACGATGGTCGCGATGTAGGCGACGATCAGGACCCAACGCGTCATGGGGTGTCTCCGTTCGGGGGACCGCTCCACTCCCACGAGCCGTCGTGGTGGTAGCCGTCGTGGCCAGCGGTGAGGGTGCAGTGGCCGTGCTGGGGTTTGCCGACCTGGTATGGGTGGCCGCATACCTCAGCGGTGGTGGCCTGTCGCAGCCTCTCGCTTTCGGCGCGGAACTGGTCTCGTTCGGCGGTGAGGCGCTTGATTTTGGTCTCGTACAGGTGGTGTAGGTCCCTGATCTGCGCGTCGGAGAACTGGTACGCCTCTGCGATGCCACGACGCTTTCGCGTGACCTTCCGGGCCATCTTCCGCAGCGCGGTCGAGAGGCGGTCCGTCTTCTCACACTCGGCCAGGTAGGACCGGGCGACCAGCGTCGTCTCGTCACGAGCGATGCTCAGCTCGGCGTCGCGCCGGTCCAGCTCCTCCTGGACAGCGGCGAGGTCGTGGGAGATCGGGTACATCGCCAACTCGACTACGTACAGCACATCGTCGAGCGCAACGTCGTGCACCTGGTACGGAGCCAGCACCGAGGCGATCTTGTCCCGCAGGTCGGTGTCCGGTGTGGACGGTGCGGCCGCGGTGGGCTCAGGGATAACCTCGACCGCGCCCCGGAATTCGGTGCCGTACCACTCGGGCGCGGTGTCCGTGGTGTCGACCCGGCGGGCAGACCAACGGCCAACTGCGTTGCCGCTGATCACGATGGCCTCGTACGGGGCTGGGGTGACGCGGACACGGTCACCTGGGCGCAGGACAGGGGTCTCGGCGTTCACCGGGCACCCCCACGAAGCACAGCCAGCTCCAACGCGGTGGCGAACGGCGTCAGCGGCAGGCCCTCGGCAATCTGCCCCTGCCACTCCAGCCACTGCTCACCCAGCGCCTGGCCAGCCTCCTGCATCACGAGGAGACGTGCCGCGATCTGATCGGCGGTGGCCGGGGACAGTTGGTGCAGCACGACCAGCAGCGCAGCGACGGCACCGGCGTTCTGGTGGTGCAGCCCGGCGTGCATCGCGGCCTCGAAGTTGTTGGTGCGGATGGCCTCGTGCTGCGCGTCAAGCGCAACTCGGGCCATGGTCAGCACCTCAGCCAGGTAGGTGTTCATCGTCACGGGCTCGTTCACTGGGCACCGCCAGCGGGCACCTCGACCGCGACCAGCCCGGCACGCTTCGCCTCCGCCGCGGTGCAGCACAGCACCTCTCGCCCCGGCTTGTCCGTGACCTCCAGCCCGTCAAGCGGGGACTCCTGGTTGCGCATCACCAGGCGCACGAACTTGCGGCCCGTGTCGAGCTGCTCGACGTGCATCCGGTTCAGCACCGGGTTCCAGACCTCTCGAACAACTTCCGAGCTGACGCCGGGCTCGTAGGAACGAATCCACCAGTCAGGCTGGACACGGGTCAGAGGGCGCAGCTTGGCGTGCTTGAGGATCGCGTCGTGCAGCGGGTGGGGGATGATCTCGGGTTCAGTCTTCTCGCTCATCGCGCATCATCCCCGAGTGCTTCACCGAGCGCGTTGTACAACCACTCGGCAGCCTCCTGCGTGAACTCCCAGGCGAGGTCGTCCTCGTCGGGGCTGTAGTCAGTGCCGGGTCGGATCGGGCTGGAGGATAGGAAGACTCCGCCGCGAAGCTGCGTCTGAAGCACGTAGTCGACACCGTCCTGGGCGTCGTGGAAGAAGTTGCTCATGGTCATCTCCAGTCGAGGCAGGCTCGTGGGGTGTGGCCGCAGTCAGGGCAGATGCCGAGCGGCTGAGGGGTCTTGGGGGTGGTGGCCCGGCGGGTGAGCCGGGACCAACGCGGCGTCACGCGGAGTCCGGGAGGTAGACGACCTCCCACGTCGGATGGATCGGGATCGAGCGCTTCTCGCCGTCCAGCCGGACACGCAGCCCTCCGTGCCGGGCACTGGTGATCACGGCGGGCTTGCCCTCGAACAGGATCCGGCCACCGCGCTTGGCGGGGACGCCGTAGTGCTCGCGTATCCAGGCCATGCTCACGACGCACCGTCCACAGTGGTCGCGAGGAGTGGAACACAGCGCCACTCGACGATTTCGCGTTCCTCGGTAACCTCGACCTCGGGGACCTCGGCCAGCTGCACCGGGTCCTTCACCCGCTTGGTGACGGTCTCGGTGCCGGTGACGACCCGCTCGCACACATCGCTGCGGTACGCGATGACTGTCAACTGGATCCCCGGCAGGTGAACGACCAGGTTGTAAAACTTGTCACCGACCCTTTTGGTGACCTTGTGGCCGGCAGCCTTCGCGGCCCTGGCTACTCTGGTGAGATCAGACGCCTCCGTCGTCCCCTTGATGTAGTTGATCCCCGCTGTGTTCAGGTTGTGCTCGAAGCCATCCGCCAGGTCAGGGTTTTCCTCGATCAGGTTGGCGAGAGCGCGGAGCCCGTTGGCCTGCTGTCGGGCGAGTTCGTTGTTGTCAGTCATGGCCGATCCCTTCAGCAGTCGGGGCACTTGATCCAGCCGTGCAGGTCGATGACGCCTTCGTCGTTGCAGGTGCGGCAGTCGGGCATCACGCGTTCGCCTCGATCATTTTCCAGACCGGGCAGGGGGCTTCTCGGAGCCATTCGTCGCCATGTTCGTTGACCTCGGACGGGCATCCCCGACACCAGCCTTGCTGTGGAGCGTGGTCGGCGAGGAGCGCCGAGACAGCGGGATGCGTCTCCGTTGCGACGAGTTCGACGTGGCGTTCGAGGAGGTGTTGGTATGCGGCGGCTTCCTCGCGTGCCCGCGCCTCGGCTCGCAGGCGGTTCTGTTCCTGCTCTTCCGGAGTTGGTCCGTTGAGGAAGCGGAGCAGGATGTGCCGGGCTCGCGACGAGTCGCTGAGCGGGATGTACATGGGGGTATCGGTGGAGCGGTCACCGACGATGCGGTGGCCGGTCATGACTGTCCCCTGCGGGACACGATCATCTGACGCCACTGAGCAATCAGCGGACAGCTGCCAGTACTATCCAGCCAGGATCCGTTGAAGCCGTGCGTCTCAGCCCACGTCAACGGCTTGCCCACCAGACATTCGTAGAAGTCCCCATACACCTGGCCGAGGACCCAGGATCCGGCGTCTCCCATGTCGGGGGTGAGCAGGTCGATGTCCTTGTCCCACCCGGGGGTTTGGTTGTCCAGCCAGTCCACCCCGCGCTGCACTTCCGGGCTGATCTCGATCGTGTCGTTCATCGCTTGCTCCACTTCCGGTAGATGGCGTAGCCGACACCGACCGCGGAGGCCGCGGCGACGAAGGCAGCCCCGACAGTGGAACTGCGAGCGACCTGAACGGCAGTCACCAGCAGTGCGCCAGACAGGGCAAGGAGAACCAGCGCGTGCAGCCCAAGTTCGCGGGTAGCGGCGTCGTCGTCTTCCTGCTGCTGCACCGCCTGATGGAACTCGCCCAACTGGACGTAGATGAACTGACCAGGCCACTCCGTGGATGACAGGTACACGTACGGTTCAGTCAGGCCGTCATCCGCGACACGTTCCACGAACAAGCTGACACCGCCGACACGCTTGCCGCACCACTTGGTGCCACGGCGGGGGATCACGGTCTCACCGAGGTAGGGGATGGTCACGCTCACGTCGCACCGTCCATTCGGGACTGAACGAAGGCAAGGAAGTCGGGGAGGGTCCCGTCGTCGCCGAACGGGTCTCGGCCGGTGCCCCAAACGACATGGGCCAGTTCGGGGCGGATCCTGTTGAGCAGGTTGAAAAACGCTTGTCCGCGACGCTGGGTGGGGTGGCGCTGCGCGTAGGCTTCAGCGCTGGCACAGTACGCCTCAAACTCGCTCATGCCGCACCCGCCCGATGCTCGCGATCCCAATCCGCCAGGCGATCCGAGCCGTCGAAGGTCAGCAGAACCCGGGCCGGTTGATTCCAGGTGAGACGACGACTGGACTCCACCGTGACCAGACGAGCGTGGAACAGTTGCACCAGGGCATCTGACTCAGGCGGGGTGATCTCACCGCCGACCATCCACACCCAGTGCCCGTCGTGGCCTTGGGTCTGTCCCACTTCGAGTTCGGCGACGTGTCGCAGTGCCTGGTGCAGGTTGGAGGTGTAGCGGATGAGTGCCATCACCATCCCCTCCGATCCGCGATCTTGACGACAACGAGAGCACCGACCTGGATCGCGACTTTGAGCACCAGGGGGAACGCGACCCAGAACCAGGACCAGGCGATGTGGTCGGACAGCTTCAGGCCGACGAAGAGCACGAACAGCAGGTCGTAGATGTCGACAGAGGCGGATTCGCGGTCGGTGTAGGTCATCACGCACCGTCCAGCATGCGTCCAGAACCGACGAACGACGCACCGTCGTGGATACCTTCAGCGTCGCCGATGAACGTGGGTGACCACCCAGCCTTGACGAAGCCCCGCGCCTGATCGATCGACATCGGACGCGTCACGCCCCAGGCCGACTCTGGGGTTGTCAACCACCGCGCCAAATCCTCAGCGGTGACGAACACCGGCGAGATCGGCGAACCCTCGCTCACCGTCTCCCAAAGCTGCCAGCCATCGCCAGTCGGCGGCTCCGTGCGTTCCCACGCCTCGGCCTCGGCTCGCTGCCCCGGGTATGCCTCAAGGGAGCCGCAGCCCTCACAGCGGGCGCACTCCACCGGCATCCCGTCACGTTCGCAGCGAGCGCGGATCACGATGCTTGCGTTGAGCGCGTCGTGGCCGAAGCTGCGCAGCGACCACTCATTCACCTCGGCTGCGGTGGGGTGAGGCGTTGGATCGATGTCCTGCCAACCCTTGCCAGGGACAACCCGTCGGGTGAGGTCCCAAAGGCGGTCGGCTGCCAACAGCGCATCCACATCGTCTTGGTTGAGGTGATGAGACCACTGGCCGTTCCAGAGCCGGGCTAGCCGCCAAGCTTCTCGGATGACTGCTGAGGTATCGGTTCCGTAGAAGTCCGGCGAGCTACTGACGTTGCGTGTCGCGAACGCACGCACGGCAGGGGTGTCGGCAGTCAGCGGCGTGGACCCGTTGTCTGCGGGCTTGAATGGTACGTAGCCGTACCAGAGGCTGTGCAGTCGCTGGGCATACGCTGAGTACCCATTTTCGCAATCAGGGCACTGCTCACCACTCAACCAGTCCGGCATCAGGTAGCCCCCCCAGACCTTGTTGCGTGGCCACTCGAAGTCCAGCGCCACACGCTTGATCTCGCGTCCCATCACGACACCGCCTTCAGGTACGCGGGCTCGTGACGCCCAGAAGCGAGAACTGGCGCGAACGCCTTCAACTCCCGCCCCGCCTCCCAAGCCGTCGACAGAGACAACACATGGAACGGGTTGACCGGATGGGGCGCGAACGCCGCCACCCAGCCCAGCGCGAAAGCCCTACCGCGCTCGCGATCCACGATCACCGAGGCCGGGACACGGCCCGCGCCTTCGCAGTGGGCATGTCTGGGGGTTTCGGTAGTCTGCTGGTGGTTCACCGGAGGCTCCTTCTCCTGGTGTCCAAGCGGGTCGGGGCTGTAGCCGCAGTCCTGACCCGCGCTGTCTGGGTGTTACGCCGCTGCCGGATCGACCTTGCGCGCCTCGATCCAGGCGTCGAGGTCCGCGATCCGGTACTTCACCGACCCGCCGATCCGCACGTAGGACGGCCCTTTGCGGGCGGATCGCCAGTGCTTCAACGTGTCCGGCTCCAGGTCGAGGTAGACCGCGGCTGCGTTGGTGTCGATCAGCGGCGCGTGCCCGCATCCTGCGGCGGTGTTCATGCCGCGTCCGGGGTTGCTGTCACGAGCGCCACGTACGGGACCTTCAGAACGTCTGCCAATCCTCGAACGAGGGCTGGGCTAGCCCCCTTGCGTCCGAGTTCGACGTTGGACAGGTGGTCTGCGGTGACCGGGATGCCGGCGGAGGCGAGGAGGTCGGCTGTCTCTTTGATGGAGAGACCGCTCAGCTCCCGGATCGCTCGGATCGCGGGTCCGTTGCTTGTGGTGGTCCGGGCTGCCATGCCAAGAAGTTAGACAGGTTCTGACAGGTTTGCAAGGTTTCTGGCTGAATCTGTCTAGGTTTTCTGTCGACAACTTACTGAGCCAGTAGGCCAATCGGCGACCAAACGTGCGCCATGCAGGTTAAATAAGGATGGCCTACCTTGTGTTGACAGTCAGATTGAGACAGGATCTGGCTCCATGCGAGACAGGAACAGACAGAATCTTGCGGACCTCATGGAGCGCCGCAAGGAAGAGCTGGGCCTGAGCTGGCCTGAGATCGCCTCCCGAGGCGGTACCACCCGGGAAACGCTGCTCCAGGCAAGGAACGGGTCATCTCGCCTGCGGTCATCCACGCGACGCGCTATCGAGCTAGGTCTGTCCTGGGCGGCCGGTTCGGTGGCGCGGATCCTGGAGGGAGGCCAGCCGACCACGATGGACGAGCCGGTGCCGCGGGCGGCCATCGAATCAGGTGATCTGTCTCCCCAGCAGGTCGTGAAGGTCTTGTCGGCGCTGGCGGACTTGGGTGACGCCAGCTTGTTCTGGGAGACATACCGCACCCTCTACGCACGCGTGCACGGCACAGCGCTCGACGAAAGTCAAGACCAGATTAACTAGTCCGTCCGGGTGAATACGTTCGGAGTATCCGATCCGTGACTAGGTAACGGCCATCACATGACGCAGGGTAGCTGTCACGAGTACTACTGATGCGCCAGACGGCGGTTGTCACGGGGAGGCCACAATGGTTTGGACCAGGTCATTCAAGCGCTCACTAGCCTGCTCGGCGGCCTTGGACCTCGCACTTGTATTTACAACCTTGACACTCGCAGTCACCGCAGCGCCGTCACTGATTGCTATCGCGTTGCTCTTCTCGGCTACCGCGCTCGCGGGATTCGGCACCATCGTCCTCATCGCAGCCTACTGGGTCACCAACCGGATCATCTCCAGCATCGATGACCACCTAGCCAACGCCGAGCTTCGCGGCCAGGCCCGCGGAGAGGCGATGGCCTACGCCGAGATCCTAAATCCGGGAAGCACTCGCCGCAGACGCCTACGTTCGATCTAGCAAGGAGGAGCCATGGGGAGGACTGGCCGCCCCCCGCTCCCGGTCGGTACGTTCGGGGAAATCTGGGTCACCCGGAAGAACGGACGCCCTCTAGCAGAGTGCTACTACCGGGACTACGACGGCGTGACCCGCCGGGCGAAGCGATACGGGGATTCCCCGACTAAGGCGAAGATCGCGCTCAAGAAGGCGTTAGCAGAGCGCCGATTCGGAGAAAGCCCAGACGACATGAACGCCGAAACGAAGTTCAGCGTTGTCTGCGAGAAGTGGTGGGAAGAGTTCGAGGCCGACTCGACCAAATCCCCCACAACCAAGAGGCTGTACGAAGACCGCATGAACAATCAGATCATCCCAGCGCTTGGTGAACTGCGGGTCCGGGAGGTCACACTCGGACGGATCGGGAAGATGATCAAGTCTGTCACCAAGGAAAACGGCACCTCTACGGCGAAGGCCACCCGGTCGGTACTCAGCAAGATCCTGGGATTTGCTGGCCGTCACAATGCGGTCAACAGGAATCCGACCAAGGATCTCGAACGGATCGAGCAGGGGCGGAAGACAGGAAGC
Source organism: Crossiella sp. CA-258035 (assembly GCF_030064675.1). Lineage (GTDB taxonomy): Bacteria > Actinomycetota > Actinomycetes > Mycobacteriales > Pseudonocardiaceae > Crossiella. The sequence goes on along the minus strand of NZ_CP116413.1, from coordinate 1,608,644 downwards.
CGTTCGCTTGAGTTGAGCGAAGCTATCGAACTTCGCAAGCAGATCCACGGCGACAAGAAGTCTAAAGCCCGCGACCTGCCGGACTTCTCAGACATGATGCTCGCCACTGGTATGCGCATCGGCGAAGCATCCGCAGTGGTGTGGGATGCGATCGACTGGACCCCCGGTGCGGAAGCGGTAGAGATCCGCGGCACAGTCATCCGAGAGAAGGGCGTCGGGCTCTATATCAAGTGGGAGCCGAAGACGCCGGCCGGGTACCGGACACTGGATTTGCCGTCATGGACAGTAGCCATGCTGAAGGCGCGGCGTACTCGGCTCGCCCGCGTTGACCTGACGTTAGTGGCACCTGATGCCCCTGTGTTCACCGCCCCCAAGGGTGGGCTGCGTGATCCCTCCAACACGCAGGCCGACCTCCGGGAGGCATTCGACCTGCCGGACGAGAAGGGTGTCGCAACGACCGAGTGGACGTGGGTGACGTCGCATGTGTGGCGGAAGACGGTGGCGACCCTGATGGATGAGGCGGGCAAGACGGCGCGGGAGGCGGCGGACCAGTTGGGGCACGCGAAGGTGTCGACGACCCAGGATCACTACTTCGGGCGGAAGAAGCGGGTGTCGGGCGGCGCGGAGGTCATGGAGGCTGTCGAAGGCGCGTGACGTTTCCGGAGCCTTTCCGGAGCCTTGATCTTGAACGCAAAGAAGGCCCAGGTCATGTGACCTGGGCCTTTGGCTCCTCCGGTTGGACTCGAACCAACAACCCTGCGATTAACAGTCGCATGCTCTGCCAGTTGAGCTACGGAGGACTGGCATGTGTCCGGCGGTGCCTGACGGGTAATACCTTAGCGCACTCCGCGGAGCGGTTTTCACCACCCCCCTCACTGGGGATCTTCGCTCCGCGACCACGGGTGTTCACGCAGGTCAAGACGAGGAGGAGCCATGATCAGGTTCGCGCTCGGGGTCGCCGTGGGCTACGTGCTTGGTACTCGCGCGGGACGGGAACGGTACGAGGATCTGGTCCGGACGTACCACCGGATGGTGGACCACCCGGCCGTGCAAGGCACCGCGGGGACCGTTCGGGCCAAGATCGACGAGAAGATGGGGTGGTCGGAGAAGAAGGCCGGGCGGCACGACCAGGGGACCGCTAAGGCGGGACAGGGCGACAAGCTGATCTCCGAGGTCGACCGTCAGCGGGCCAGTGGCGGCACGGCCAAGCCTGGCGAGCCCGCCAAGGCCGCCGGGGCGCCCAAGTCCACCGCGCCGACCTCGACCACCAGGGCCTAGGCACCGCGGTCAGGGCGTGCCCGGCGGGCAGGTGGCTCGCCGGGCGCCCTGTCGCGCCCTGGGCTCATTTCTTGCGGCCCACGGCGAAGATCCGGCGCATCGGGAACCAGGTGACGTCCTGGCCGTGCGCGGGGTAGGCGGCGCGCAGCTGGGGTGCCAGTTTGGCGGTGAACTGCTGCCAGCCGGACTCGTCCAGGGCCGCGCGGACCGGGCGGAGGGCGGTGCCGCTGATCCAGTTCAGCACCGGGTCGGCGCCGCGCAGCTCGTGCAGGTAGGTGGTCTCCCACACGTCCGCGGTGAACCCGGCCGCGGTCAGCACGCCCGCGTACACCTCGGGCCGGGGCACCGCGTCCTCCGGGCGGAATGTGCCGGCCAGGGTGTCCCGCCAGGCCGGGCTCTCGGCGATGCCGCGCGGGATGGTGTGGCTGGGTTCGCGGAAGTTGCCGGGTACCTGGAAGGCGAACCAGGCACCGCTGGGCAGGCGGTCCAGCCAGCCGGGCAACAGGTCGAGGTGGCCGGTGACCCACTGCAGCACGGCGTTGCAGACCACCACGTCGGTGTCGCGGTCCGGCCGCCAGTCGCGCACGTCGCGCAGCTCCGCGTCGATTCCGGCCGCCCTGGCCGCCTCGACCATCTCGACGGAGGAGTCCAGCGCGGTGATCTTGGCCGCGGGCCAGCGGCTGGTCAGCACCGGGGTGAGGGTGCCGGGGCCGCAGCCCAGGTCGACCACGTGCCGGGGGTCGGTGGCGCCGACGCGGGCGAGCAGGTCGTAGAACGGGCGTTCCCGGTGGTCGGCGAAGGCCAGGTAGGTGGACGGGTCCCACATGCGGCAACCTCCAGCTCGCTCAGCAAACCGTACGTACGTACTGTATAGCGCGAGCGGCGGGGGCGGTACCCCGTCGGCGAAGGCGCGGGCTAGAAGGCGCTGGCCTGGGCCTCGCGGATCTTGCGGGCCACGTCCGCGGCCAGCGTGGTCACCGCCGCCTCGTCGGTGCCGGGGTCGGCGCGCACCTGCAGCACCACACCGTCGCGGCCGGGCACCTTGCGCTGCACGAACCACGCCCCGCCGCCGGGCAGCTCGTGCCGGTGGGTGGAGCGGATGGAACCGGTGACCCTGGCGTGCACCACGTCGGGCAGCCGGTAGGCCTGCGCCAGCGGGTAGCGGCGCGGCGGCTGGTCGGTCAGCAGCACCGCCTCCCCCGCGGTGCCGTGTTCGAGCGCCTCGGTCACCGCGAGCACGTCGTTGCCCCAGACCGCCTTGCTGATCAGGTGCCAGGGAATCCGGCGCTGTCCGTCCTCCTCGGCCACCACCAGGGCGTGCGAGGTCGCGACCAGGTGGCCGCCGCCGGTGAGCTCGGCGAAGGCCAGGATGTGCTCCTCACCGGTCAGCGGCACGTCCAGGCCCTCGGGCAGCCGCACGCCGCCGGTGATCTTGTCGGTGAAGCGTCCCCACCAGCTCATCTACACGCCGCCCATCGCCTGTTCGCGGAGTCCCTTGTGGTACTGCTCCATGGCCACCAGGTCGCCGAAGAGCGCGCGGTACTCGTCGGCGTCGGTGACCGGAGAGATGCGTTGCAGCCTGGACTTGATGTCGGCGATCTGCCTGGCCACCAGGCTGGCCTGCATGTTGGCGATCAGCCCCAGCACGTAGCGGTCCTCCGCCGACCTGGTGCGCAGCGACTCCACCGCCAGCTCGGTCACCAGCGAGCGCACCACCGAGTGCTTGCACTTCTGCGCGATCGCGTCCACGAACGAGGCGCCGGAGAGCCCGCAGGAGGTGCCGCCCGCGGCCAGGATCGACCGGTGCAGCTCCAGGTAGGCGGGGTGGGTGAAGGCCTCTTCGGAGATCGAGTCGTAGGCGGGGCCCGCGATGCCGGGCAGCTGGATCGCCGCCTTGAGCACCTCCCGCTGCGAGCGCAGCTGGGGGTCCTGCGGGGACGGCCTGCTCGGCCCGTCCACCTCCACCGCCAGCGCGGCCTGGTTCGGGTCCACCGGGCGGCGGCGCGGGGTCTTCTCCGGGGCGGCCTTGCCGCCGGAGATCTCCCTGATCCGGCGCAGCACCCCCGGGGTGTCGTCCCAGCCGACCCAGCCGGCCAGCTGCCGCCCGTACTCGTCGCGGAGGGACTCCTCCTTGATTTGGGCGACCAGCGGCACCGTGCGGCGCAGCGCCTCGACCCGGCCCTCCGCGGTGTCCAGGTTGTGCTCGGCGAGCAGGGTGCGGATGGCGAAGGCGAACAGCGGCTGCCGCCGGGCCACCAGGTCCCGCACGGCCACATCGCCCTTGTCCTGGCGGAGCTCGCAGGGGTCCATGCCGTCCGGGGCGATCGCGATGAAGGTCTGGGCGGCGAACTTCTGCTCGTCGTCGAATGCCTTCAGCGCGGCCTTCTGCCCTGCCGCGTCGCCGTCGAAGGTGAAGATGACCTCGCCGCGGAAGGCGTCGTCGTCCATCAGCAGCCGCCGCAGCACCGAGATGTGGTCGGCGCCGAAGGCGGTGCCGCAGGAGGCGACCGCGGTGGGCACCTCGGCCAGGTGCATGGCCATCACGTCGGTGTAGCCCTCCACCACGACCACCTGGCGCCTGCGGGCGATCTCCCGCTTGGCCAGGTCGATGCCGAAGAGCACGTGCGACTTCTTGAAGATCGGCGTCTCGCTGGTGTTGACGTACTTGGCCTCGATCGGGTCGTCGGGGAAGATCCGGCGCGCGCCGAAGCCGACCACCTCGCCGCCGAGGTCCTTCAGCGGCCAGAGCAGCCTGCGGTGGAACCGGTCGATCGGCCCCTGCCGCCCCTCCTTGGCCAGCCCGCACTTGTACAGCTCGTCCAGCTCGAAGCCGCGGCCGATGAGGTGGCGGGTCAGCTTGTCCCAGCCCGCGGGGGCGAACCCGCAGCCGAACCGGTCCGCGGCGGCCTGGTCAAACCCGCGCTCGGTGAGGAACTCGCGCGCCTTGACCGCATCCGGGGTCTGCAGCTGCTCGACGTAGAACTGGGCGGCGGCCTTGTGCGCCTCCAGCATCCGGGTCTTGGTGCCGCGGTCGCGCTGCACGGTCGCGCCGCCGCCGGTGTAGGTGAGCCGGTAGCCGATGCTGTCGGCCAGCCGCTCCACTGCCTCGACGAAGCCGATGTGCTCGTACTGCTGGACGAACTGGATCACGTCGCCGCCGACGCCGCAGCCGAAGCAGTGGAAGGTGCCCTTGCTGGGCCGCACGTTGAACGACGCGGTCTTCTCGTCGTGGAAGGGACACAGCCCCTTCAACGTGCCGCCGCCGGCTCGGCCAAGGTTGACGTACTCGCCGACCACGATGTCGATCCGGCACCGATCACGGACCTCGGCTATGTCGCTGTCCCGGATTCGTCCTGCCACAGGGGCAAGTCTAGGAGTAGTCCAGGATGGGCGTGTGACCGTCAGCGACGAGACCCTGGCCACGGTGTTCAGCGAGCACCGGGGGCACCTCATCGGGGTCGCCTACCGCATCACCGGGACCAGGGCCGACGCCGAGGACGCGGTGCAGGACGCGTGGCTGCGGCTGGCCGGGCTGACCGCGGCCGCACGGGCGGAGATCCGTGACCTGCGGGCCTGGCTGACCACGGTGGTGGGCCGGATCTGCCTCGATCGGCTCAAGGCGGCCAGCGCGCAGCGTGAGCGCTACGTCGGTTCCTGGCTGCCGGAGCCGGTGGTGAGCCCGCTGACCACCCAGCCGAGTGAGGATCCGCTGGACGTCGCGGTGCGCGAGGACGGCGTGCGGATGGCGGCCATGGTGGTGCTGCACGAGCTGAGCCCGGAGCAGCGGGTGGCGTTCGTGCTGCACGACGCGTTCGGGGTGCCGTTCCCGGAGATCGCGACCGCGCTGGGCGTGACCCCGGCGGCGGCCCGGCAGCTGGCCTCCCGCGCGCGGCGCGCGGTCACCGAGGCCGACACCCCGCCGCGGGTCGAGCTGGCCGAGCAGCGGGCCGTGCTGGAGCGGTTCACCTCGGCACTGGCCAGCGGGGACATGAACGCGCTGCTGGCGGTGCTGCACCCGGACGTGGTAGTCATCGGCGACTCCGGCGGCCAGGCGCGCACCGCGCGGCGGCCGGTGGTCGGCGCGGACAAGGTGGCCCGCTTCGCCCTCGGCCTGTTGCGGCAGTACGGGCCGGAGTCGGTGCGCTCCGGGATCACCCCGGTGCTGGTCAACGGCGACCTGGGCTTCCTGGCCCAGACCGACGGCGGCGACGGGCACCGTCCGGTGGACCGCCGCGTGTCGACGCTGGCGGTCCGGGACGGGCGGATCGTGGCGATCTACGACGTGGTGAACCCGGCGAAGCTCACGAACGTGGCCTGGTGACGGCGGCCTCGGCCACCGGCAGCGGTACCCGGCAGGCCTCGCCGGAGGTGAAGCCCTGGTCGACGATGCCGAGCGCGTCGTTGAACCGGGCCCGCTGGTTCTCCACCGTGATCAGATAGGTGAGCTCGACGAGTCCCTTGTCCCCCAGGCGTTCCCGGAGCTGGGCGACCTGCTCGTCGGTGACCCGCACCGGTGAGGCGGTGATCGCGTCGGCGTAGGCCAGGGCGAGCTTCTCGGTCTCGGTGAACAGCGGTGAGTCGGCGTAGGCGTGGATCTCCTTGAGCCGCTTGATGTCCAGGCCCTTGTGCCGCTGCAGCATGGTGCCGAAGTCCACGCACCAGGAGCAGCCCAGCTCGGTGGCGACCCGGTAGACGACCAGGTCGGTGAGGCTGTGCGGCAGGTGCTTGGCGGCGCGTTCGACCGCGGTCTCGGCCACCGCGGCGGCGATCATGATGCCGCGGTGGTGGGCCATGACCGCGAACGGTTCGGGCACCGCGCCGAACCGCTTCTTCGCATAGCCGTACATGCGGCGGACCAGCCAGCTTGCCTTGTCGACGGTGAGCGCGGGGATACGTGGCACAACGGCCTCCCTGGGTCGGTGACGCGGACACCCCAGGGACGAGCACCCCGCTCCCACTGTGACAAACCGCTGGTCAGCGCCGTGGGTCGGCCAGTTTCACGTGCTGCGCCGGAGCCGGCAGCTCGGCCGCGGCGGCACCGCTGACCGGACCGGGCGGACGCGGCCGCCTGGGTTCGCGCACCCCTGCGCCACCGGGGTCCTCCCGTCGCCTCGGTGGAGCACCGGCCGGCACCTTGCGCCGCAACGGCCGGAACAGCACCCGCAACACCTCTCGAAGTCCCATGGCTCCGAGTAAACCAGAAATCGTCAACTTCGGTTGACGCCGTTCGGTGGGCGCGGTTCAGGTGACCAGCCGCCGGTGCCAGCTCACCGCCTGGGCGTCGGTCAGCAGCGCGACCTGGTCGATCACCACCCGCAGCCGCTCGGCGTCGTCTCCCGCCGCCGACCAGGCCGGCCGGAACGCCGGATCCAGGGCCTCCGGGGCAAGTCGGCACAGCGCCTCGGTGAGCTCGGTGACCTGCTCCCGCTGCCGGATCTGCACGGCCAGCCGTTCCGGGTCGCTCATCACGTACCGCAGCGCGACCGCCTTGAGCAGGGCCACCTCCGCGGACACCGGCGGCAGCACCACCAGGTCGGCCTCGTAGCGGCGCAGCGGCCCGGCCCCGTGCGCCTTGCGGGTGCCGGTGACCGCGGCGGAGGCGAAGCGGCCGACGAGCTCGCTGGTCAGCGCCTTCAGCGCGACCTGGTCGGCCAGGGTGCCGTCGTAGTCGTGCTGGGCCAGCGCGGCCACCGCGGGCAACCGGAGCAGCCCGTCAGCGGCGGCCTCGATCGCCTCGGCAGGCTCGGCGCTGAAGTGCGCCGCGGCCAGCGCGGCGATCACCCGGCGCTCGGCCGGACTGCCCAGCGCGCGCAGCGAGATGCGCCCGGCGAGCACCCCGTCCTCCACGTCGTGCACCGAGTAGGCCACGTCGTCGGCCCAGTCCATCACCTGGGCCTCCAGGCACTGCGCGTCCACCGGCGCGCCCTGCCGGAGCCAGCCGAAGACGGGCAGGTCGTCGTCGTAGACCCCGAACTTGACCGTGCCCTCCCGGCGCGGCCACGGGTACTTGGTGGCCGCGTCCAGGGCCGCCCTGGTCAGGTTGAGCCCGTACTGGCGGCCGTCCGGGCCGAGTGCCTTGGGTTCCAGGCGGGTCAGGATGCGCAGGGTCTGCGCGTTGCCCTCGAACCCGCCGCAGGGCCCGGCCAGCGCGTTGAGCGCGCGTTCGCCGTTGTGCCCGAACGGCGGGTGGCCGATGTCGTGCGCCAGCCCGGCCAGGTCGACGACGTCCGGATCGCACCCCAACTCGCCACCGATGCCCCGGCCGATCTGGGCCACCTCCAGCGAGTGGGTGAGCCGGGTCCTCGGCACATCCCCCTCGCCCGGCCCAACCACCTGCGTCTTGCCGGCCAGGCGGCGCAGCGCCGCCGAGTGCAGCACCCTGGCCCGGTCGCGGGCGAACGGGGTGCGCGCCTCGGTCTCGGCTTCGGCGAGCGCGCCGTGCTTGTCAGGTTCGGGCAGCAGCCGCGCGGTGTCGTGCGCGGAGTAGCCGTGCGGTTCAGCCGAGACCATTGTCGACCAGGTTGGTGGAGGTGTGGGTGAGCCGGTAGAACAGCACGCCCGCGGTCTCGCGCAGGATGTAGCGCAGCTGGGTCTCCCTGGTCTGCACGATCGGCCCGCGCCGGGTCGGTGAGGCCCACGCGGTGAGCCCGGTGTCACCGGCCATCGTGCGGGCCCGCAGCGAGTGCCACGGATCGCTGACGATGACCGCGCTCTGCCAGCCGCGTTTCTCCGCCTCCCGCGCCACCGCCCGCAGACTGCCCAAGGTGTCCGCGCCCTCCTTGACCGCGACCACCTTGTCCTTGGGAATGGCCTTCTTCGCCGTGCCCGCCTTGGTCTCGTCCCCGACCAGCCAGCGCTGCCCGGCCTCGGCCTCGGTGTAGGTGTCGCCCAACCCGCGTCCGCCCACGGTCACCACGGTCTTGGCCACACCCCGCTCGTAGAGCTGCTGGGCGTGCGCGAGCCTGGCCTCCAGCACATCGGAGGGCCGCCCGCCGTACTGCGCGGCGCCGAGCACCACGGCGATGTCCGCGGTGGACCGGTCGTCCTGCCGGGCGACCTGCCACACCCGGAAGGCCGTGCCGCCGACGATCAGCAGGGGCAGCAGCACGAGCCCGGCCAGCACGCGCCGCAACAGCCGTGCCGTCGCTCCCCGGCCGGTCGGGGCGTGTCCTGTCATGCCCGCAATGCTGTCACGAACTCGGTCAAGATCAGCTTCCGGTGGCCGCCGATTCCCGGTTTTGTCGGCGCCCGCCGGTAAAATGGAAATCGGGGGGATTCCCCGCGCGCGCGTGTTGTGCGGCGGGCGGATTTCGCGGGGTGCGGCGGGGTGCGGGATACCCGGTCGGGTCAAAGCCAACCGCGGTCGTCGGCGATGCGCACGGCCTCGGCCCTGGTGCGCGCGCCGGTCTTGCCGATCGCCGAGGACAGGTGGTTGCGCACCGTGCCCTCGGACAGGCGCAGCGCCTTGGCCACATCGGCGACGGTGCCGCCGTCCCGCGCGCAGGCCAGCACCTCCCGTTCCCGCGTGCTCAGCGGACTCGCCCCGCTGGACAGGGACTCCGCGGCCAGTCCGGGGTCGACCACGCGCAGCCCGGCGTGCACCCGCCGGACCGCGTCGACGAGCTGTTCCGGCGGCGCGTCCTTGACCACGAACCCGGCCGCGCCCGCGCTCATCGCCCTGGCCAGGTAGCCGGGCCTGCCAAAGGTGGTCAGGATCAGCACCCGGCATGCCGGCAGCGCGGCGCGGAGCTCGGCGGCCGCGGCCAGGCCGTCCTTGCCGGGCATCTGCACGTCCAGCAGCGCCACATCGGGCCGGTGCTCAGTGGCCGCGGCGAGCACCTCGTCACCGGAGCCCACCTGCGCGACGACCTGGATGTCGGCCTCCAGCCCGAGCAGTGCGGCCAGCGCGCCGCGGACGAGGGCCTGGTCATCGGCGAGCAGGACCCGGATCATGCGTTCTCCTCGATCTCCGCGCGCAGCCGGAAACCACCGGCAGGCAGCGGACCGGCGTCCACGGTGCCGCCGACGGCGGCGAGTCGTTCGGTCAGGCCGGCGAGCCCGGTGCCCGGCCCGCCGGTCTGCTCCGGCGTGCCGCCGTCGTCCCGGATCTCCAGCCAGGACAACCCGAAGCGCACCTCGCAGCGGGTCGCGCCGCTGTGCCGGAGCACGTTGGTCACGCCCTCGCGCAGCACGTAGGCCAGCACCTGCTGGTGCCGGGGCGCCACGTTGTCCACCGCGTGCGGCAGGTCGGCGGTGATCCCGGCGGCCTGCAGCGCCACCCGCGCCCCGGCCAGCTCGGCCACCAGCGAGGCTTCGCGGTAGCCGGAAACGGTGGCCCTGACATCGGTGAGCGCGGCCCGCGAGAGCGCCTCCACGTCGGTGACCTCGGCGATCGCCGCCTCCGGCCGCCCGGCTTCCAGCAGCCGCCTGGCCAGCCCGGCCTTGAGGGTGATGGTGGTCAGGCTGTGCCCGAGCACGTCGTGCAGGTCCCGGGCCAGCCGGGCGCGTTCCTCGGCCACGGCCAGCAGCGCGGCCTGCTGCTGCTCGCGGTAGAGCTTGATGTTGCCGCGGATCAGCTCGGCCAGGCCGAGCACGCTGAACGTGCTCAGCAGCATCGCCAGGACGATCCAGGCCAGCCAGATCGGCCCGCCGTTGAGCACCGCGTGCACCGCGGCGACGCTGGGACCGATCGGCACCAGCACCGCCAGCCACACCGGCAGCAGGACCGCCGCGCTGGCCGCGACGTAGACGAACAGGCTCAGGAACGGCACCCCGAAGACCAGCACGATGAGCACGATCAGTACGGCCTGGCCGAGGATCAGCGCCAGCCGCTGCCACATCCGCGCCTCGAACAGCCTGGGCGGCAGCAGCAGGTAGGTGGCGCCGACGATCCCGATCCCGGCCAGTCCGGCGATCTTGAGCGCCACCGGCCGGTCCGCCTCGAACAGGTAGTAGACCGGGAACATCAGGAAGAGCAGGAAGAACCCGGCGAACAGCTCCCAGGACCGCATCCTGGGCGCGGTGTTCGTGGTCATGGCGGACACCGTAGGCGTGGTCAGCGGGCCGCGCTGAGCCGGTACCGCCTGGCCACGAACAGTCCCAGCACCAACGTCACCCCGCCGAGCACCGCGATCGAGGTCAGGCTGACCGTGCCCTCGGCGACCACCCTGATCCCGTTCTCCCGGAACCAGAAGCTGGGCAGCGCCCTGGCGATGTCGCCCACCCAGGTGGGCATGATCTCCACCGGCACCATCAGCCCGCCGACCATGGCCAGCGCCATCATCACCGCGGGCGTGACAGCCTGGGCGGACTCCGCGCTGGCCAGCTGCCCGATGGCCATGCCCAGCAGCGCGAACGGCACCGAGCCGAGCACCAGCCCGCCGATCAGCATCGCCCACTGCGCCAGGCTGAGGTCGACCTGTTTGACCAGCAGCCCGACCGCGAGCACGCCGAGCATCGCGGGCACCGCGACCAGCACCGCGATCAGGCCCTTGGCCAGGAGGTAGCCGCCGCCGGAGAGCGGGGTGAGCCGCAACTGCCGGTGCCAGGCGATCTGGCGTTCCAGCGCGATCCGCCCACCGGTGACCAGGGCGGCGGACATGGCCGCGAAGGAGGCCATGCTGACCATGGTGGCCGCGGTGACCGGGGTGCCGTTGCCGAAGGTGGCCGCCGGGCCGCCGTAGATGCCGGAGAAGATCAGGAACATCGCGGTGGGCACCACGATGGTGAAGAACAGGAAGGCGAACTGCCGCACGATCAGCTTGACCTCGATGAGCACGTACGTCGGGTTCACTTGTCCTCCTCGCTGGTCAGCGCGAGGAAAGCGTCCTCGAGGCCGACGGTGGTGATCTCGATGTCGTGCGCGCCGGGGTAGCGGGCGAGCAGGGCCCGCAGGGTGGCGTCGGAGTCGGTGGAGGCCAGCGTGGCGTGCTCGCCGCGCAGCTCGGCGCGGGTGACCCCGGGCAGCTCGCCGAGCGTGCCGTGCGCACTCCCAGGGAGCACGGCACGCACGGTCCGGCCGGCCGCGGTGGCCCTGATCTGGGCGACGGTGCCGTCCGCGACGACCGTTCCGGCGCGCATCAGCACCACGCGGTCGGCGTAGCTCTCGGCTTCTTCCAGGTAGTGGGTGGCGAAGACGACGGTCTTGCCGGTGCTGGTCAGCTCGCGGATGTTCTGCCAGAAGTGGCGGCGGGTCTCCACGTCCATGGCGGCGGTGGGCTCGTCCAGGATCAGCAGGTCGGGGTCGCTGACCAGGGCGATGGCGAAGCGGACGCGTTGCCGCTGACCACCGGAGAGCTTCTTGCAGCGCCGCTTGGCCAGCTCGGCGACGCCCGCCTTGGCCAGGGCGGCCGCGGCGGCCTGGGGCCTGCGGTGCAGGGCGGCGACCATGCGGACGAGCTCGCCGACGGTGGCGTCGTCGATGAGCGCGCCGCCCTGCAACATGGCGCCGATGACGCCGTTGCGGACCGCCTCGTCGGGGCGGTGGCCGAAGACGTGCACCTCGCCGGCGTCGGGGCGGGTGAGGCCGAGGACGAGGTCGACGGTGGTGGACTTGCCCGCGCCGTTGGGGCCGAGCAGGGCGAGCACCTCGCCGGGGGCCACGGTCAGGTCGACGCCGTCCACGGCGCGCACCGGCCCGAAGTGTTTGCGCAGGCCACGGAGGTGGATCGCGGCGCCGGCCGCGATCTCGCGGTCCGCGCCGGTCAGGGTTGCTGTGGGCATGCCCCTACGGTGCCGCCCGCGCGCGGCTGGGACGCAGGCCGCTCGTCACGGCCCCGCCATGACATTTGTCAGGGGTAGTCCTCGCGGCGGACGCGTTCGCGCACCGCGGACATGACCCGTTCCAGCACGGCCCGCTCCTCCGCGGTCATCAGGTCGATGAGGTAGTCGCGCACGGTGTCGACGTGCCCGGGGGCGATCTTGTCCAGCAGCCGCTGCCCGGCCTCGGTGAGCACCGCGACCACGCCGCGCTCGTCGGTGGCGCAGGACTCGCGGCGCACCAGCCCGGCCCGTTCCAGGCGGCTGACCTGGTAGGTGAGGCCGCTCTTGGAGACCACCGTGCGACCGGCCAGCTCGGTCATCCGCATGCGCTGGCCGGGGGCGGCGGAGAGGGTGGTGAGCACGTCGTACTGGGCGTGGGAGAGCCCGCCGTCGGTCTGGAGCTGGTGTTCCAGCCTGCGCTCCAACAGGTGGGTGGCCTCCACGAAGGTGATCCAGGTCCGCAACTCGGCCTCGGACAGCCAACGGGGCTCGCTCATGTTCGGACCCTAACCGGCGCGGAAAATGGCACGATCGGGCTATGCCTGCCGAACAACCGACGATCCTGGCCACCTCGGGTGGTCTGCGCCGTGGTCACCGCACCGACCTCGAGTTCGCGCCGCTGCTGACGCACGCGGTGGAGCTGGCCGGGGTGTCGGGACGGCGGCCGAAGCTGTGCCACATCGGCACCGCGCTTGGCGACCAGCGGGGTTTCAACGCGAACTTCGCCGAGGCCGGTGAGCTGGCCGGGGTCGAGGTGGTGCACCTGAACCTGTTCCCGATGCCGCCGACGGCGGATCTGCTGGACTACGTGCTCTCCTGCGACGTGGTGTGGGTGGGCGGCGGTTCGGTGGCGAACCTGCTGGCGGTGTGGCGGGTGCACGGGCTGGACCCGGTGCTGCGGGAGGCGTGGCGGCGCGGGGTGGTGCTGACCGGGGTGAGCGCGGGCTCGCTGTGCTGGCACGTGGGCGGGCCGACCGACTCCTTCGGGCCGGAGCTGCGGATCGTCACCGACGGGCTGGGTTTCCTGCCCTACGGCAACGGGGTGCACTTCGACTCCGAGGCGGCGCGGCGGCCCGCGGTGCTGGGCGCGGTGGCCAGTGGGCTGATCCCGGACACCTACTGCACCGACGACGGCACGGGTCTGCTCTACCGCGGCACGGAGCTGGTCGAGGCGCTCTCGGAGCGGCCGAACGCCGGGGTCTACCTGGTGCAACGCGAGGACGAGGGCAAAGCGGTGGAACACGCCCTGGACGTCCGCCGCCTCTGATACCACACCCCGGCACCCCCGCCGCCCGAAAACCCCGCCAAGATCGCGACCTGTCCACAACCACGCACCTGTCCACAGCCCGCTCCGGCGCCGCTGGCCCCGCCCCCGGCGCCGGACCACGCTGGCCCCATGACCGCGACCCACGTGCCGGTCCGCCTGGACGGACTGGCCGCGATGTTCCCGCACCAGGTGGCCAAGACCACCGAGCTGTTCCGGCTCGGCCTGCCCGGCAGACTGGTGCACTCCTGGCGCGAGCCGCTGCCCGGCGTCGTCCTGCTCACCGGCACCCGCCCGACCCGCGCGGGTTTCCTGCGCGCGGCGCTGCGCTATGCCGAGCC